>CACFQM010000006.1 GCA_902568425.1 uncultured Pelagibacteraceae bacterium
GAGTTGCAAAAACACAAGCTAAGTATAAATCGAATTGAATTTAAAATAGAGGGCGAAAGGTCTAGTAGTAAAACTATATCTCAAAAACCAGATATTAATAAAATATCAGATATTAAAGATGGAGTTTTGAATTATAATCGACTAAATCCTAACCTGAGTTTTGAAAATTTTATAGTTGGAAAAAGTAATAATTTAGCCTTTCTGTCTGCGAAAAAAATAACCTCAGAACTTTCGAGGTATAATCCACTATTTATTTATGGTGGTGTAGGATTGGGAAAAACACACCTTATCAATGCTATAGGCCTCACATTAAAAGATAGTTCTAATGTAATGTTTATTTCTGCTGAGAGATTTATGTACCAATTTATTAAATCAATAAAGAAAAACGAAATGGTCACTTTCAAAGATTTTTTTAGAAAGGCTAATGTATTTATTATCGATGACATACAATTTATAAGAGGCAAAGAGGGTTTGCAGGAGGAATTTTTTCATACTTTTAATAGTTTATTCGACAAAAGTGCTCAGATAATAATTTCCTCGGATCGTCCACCAAATAGATTGGACAGAGTTCAAGATAGAATAAAATCTAGATTATCCGGAGGACTAGTCGTAGATATCGGAGTACCAGATTATGATTTAAAACAGAAAATCTTAAAAAAGAAAATTACTGAGTTCCAAAATTCTTTTCACGAATATCCAAATTTAAATGAAGAAATAATTGATTATATGGCTAAAGAGCAAAATTTGAATATTAGGGAATTAATTGGAATATTTAATAGAGTGGTTGCATTTAGCAAAATGAGCAAAAAACCTCTCAGCGTGAATGATTGTAAAATAATTCTCAAAGATGTTCATAATAATAACAAAGTCATTAGTATCGATAAAATTCAAAATGTTACCTCAAATTTTTTTAGTATAAATCTTCAAGAGATGCTCTCACAAAGAAGATCGAGGCCTTTGGCTAGACCAAGGCAAATAGCTATGTATTTAGCAAAAAAATTAACTACAAGATCTTTACCAGAAATAGGTAGAAAATTTGCAAACAGGGATCACACAACTGTAATTCATGCTGTCAAAACGATAGAAAAATTATCTCAAGACAATAGTTTAATGAAAAAAAATATTGATGAAATAACATCGATAATTTTGAGTGATTAGAATGCAATTTCAAATAAATCGTGACGTTTTACTCAAGTCACTAGCGATAGCACACAACATAATCGAAAGAAAAAACACTTTACCAATACTCTCAAATGTTCTTCTTGAAATCAAAAATAGTAAACTTAATGTAATTGCAACGGATTTAGATCTTTTATTTCTTGATGAAGTATCAGACTTTAAAATAGAAAAAGAGGGAAGCACAACAACTTCAGCAACAGTATTATATGATATACTTAAAAAATTACCCTCAAATACAGAAGTTTCTTTTGCATTACAAAATGAAAATAAATTAAATATTTCTGCAGACAAATCAAAATTCAACCTTCTTTGTTTACCGGTTGATAACTTTCCAAATTTAAATGAAAGTTTTTCCACAGATGGTTTAAATATAAACGGCACAAAATTCTTAAGTCTTTTGAATAAAACCAAAATCTCAATGTCTAACGATGAAACGAGACATTATTTGAATGGTATTTATATTCATCTTACAGAATCTGATAAAAAATCTTATCTCACAGGCGTCGCAACTGATAGCCATAGACTTTCATCGAGCAGTATTTCATTAAATAAAACTGATAATTTTAAACCATTCATTTTACCAAAAAAGACAGTTTTTCAACTTTGTAATTTGATCCAAGATAATAATGATGATGTAGTACTTAAATCTAGTGATACTAAAATTCAGTTTCAAATTGGTAAGTCTAAAATCATTTCAAAAGTGATTGACGGAAAATTTCCAGATTATAAAAAAGTAGTCCCACAAAATAATCAAAAAGTGTTGAAAGTTGATACAAAGGATTTTATTAACTCAGTTGAAAGAGTAATAACAGTATCTATTGACAGGAAAGAGGGAGTTAAAATTGCCCTTAAAAAAGATCAAATTGAATTATTTGTAAATAGTTCTTCTTCTGGTGAGGGTAAAGAGAATTTAAAAGCCAGTTATAACTCTGAAGATTTAACGGTTGGATTTAATTCTAGATATCTTTTGGATATTGCCTCCGAAATTAAAGACCAAAAATTAACAATGAACTTAAACGATTCAGTTTCACCTGTGTTAATACAAGATAACTCTGACACAAATAGTTATTTCGTTATAATGCCCATGAAAATATGATATTTAAACTTTCAGCAAAAAAAAATAATTTATCCTAAATTATCCTTATCAATCAATGATAATTTAATCTCACATTGAAGCGTGGTTTTATATAACAATAGAAAGATGATATATTCAATTTCCATTTAAAATGAAAAATAACACAAATACTAACCCAAACAAAGAATACAAAGCCGATTCAATTAAAGTTCTCAAAGGATTAGATGCTGTGAGAAAAAGACCAGGTATGTATATTGGTGATACAGATGATGGATCTGGTTTACACCACATGGTTTTTGAGGTTTTGGATAATTCTATAGATGAAGCAATTGTTGGTTTTTGCAAGAATATTAAAGTTACAATGCATAAAAATAATTCAGTCACAGTAGAAGATGACGGTAGAGGAATTCCTGTAGATACCCACAAAGGTGAGAAAAAGTCAGCAGCAGAAGTAATAATGACACAACTTCACGCAGGTGGAAAATTTGATCAAAACTCCTATAAAGTTTCAGGAGGATTACATGGTGTGGGTGTTTCAGTTGTAAATGCTCTATCTGAAAAATTAGATCTAACTATTTATAGAGATCAAAAAGAGTATTTTGCTTCTTTCAAGAATGGAAAAACAATTAAACCAATTAAATTTTTAAATAAGACAAAAAAATCTGGAACTAAAATAAATTTTTTACCCTCAAAAGAAACATTTTCATCAATTAAATTTAGTGCCGCCACATTACAGAAAAAAATAAAAGAATTAGCTTTTTTAAACAAGGGTTTGAAGGTAGATTTAGTAGATGAGACGCACTCAAAACCCAAAGTTTATGAAAATAAATATGACGGAGGGATAAGCGAATTTGTTGCATTTTTAGATCAAAAGAAGTCTATTTTAATAAACAAAAATGAAAAGGCTGTGTTCAAAAAGCCCCTTTATTTACAGGGTCAAAAAAACAATGTAACTGTTGAATGCTCTTTACAATGGAACGCAGGTTATTCAGAAGAAGTCTTGCCATTTACAAACAATATTCATCAAAAAGATGGAGGTACACATCTTTTAGGCTTTAGAAGCTCATTAACCAGAATTATCAATAAATATGCTTCCGAAAAAAATCTTACCAAAAAAAATAAAGTAAGTATTGGAGGCGAAGATATAAAAGAGGGTCTCACAGCAATCTTGTCAATCAAAATGCCTGATCCTAAATTTTCATCTCAAACAAAAGATAAATTAGTTTCGTCAGAGATAAGAAATATCGTAGAAACAATTGTTGGTGAAAAAATTGCAGTATGGTTTGACCAAAATCCATCAATTGTCAAATCTGTTTTAGATAAAGTCTTACAAGCGGCTTTAGCTAGAGATTTAGCTAGAAAGGCCAGAGATAGCGTCAGAAGAAAAGGAACATTAGAATTATCTGGTTTACCGGGCAAATTAGCAGATTGTCAAATCTCATCTATGGAGGGCACTGAACTGTTTATAGTAGAGGGAGACTCAGCGGGAGGATCTGCAAAACAAGGCAGAAAAAGAGAATTTCAAGCAGTTTTGCCTTTGAGAGGAAAAATTTTAAATACATATGTAAATGAAAATAAAAGAGTTAATGGAGCCAATGGAGCAAATGAAACAAAAGCATTATCCAAGATGATGTCTTCAAATGAAATTGTTACACTTATAAATGCTTTGGGAACCGGTTCAAAAGACTTTGATATTGAGAATTTAAGGTATGAAAAAATTATTATTATGACAGATGCGGATGTCGATGGTTCACATATAAGAACTTTATTATTAACTTTTTTCAATAACAAGCCCTTCAATGAACTAATAGAAAAAGGTCATTTATACTTAGCGCAGCCGCCTTTGTTTAAGGTGACAAGAGGAACAAAAAGTACATATATAAAAAATGAAAAAGACTTAGAAAAATATATTTTAAAATCCTCAGAAAATGGGGCAAAAAAATTGAAAAAATCTGACTTAGAGAAATTTTTAAACGACGAAAAACAAAAATTAAATATCCAAAGATTCAAGGGTTTGGGAGAGATGAACCCAGAAGAACTTTGGCAAACAACTTTAAATCCTGAAAATAGAACACTTTTAAAAATTGAGTATTCTAAAGGCAGTAAAGAAAAATCTAAGGAAGACCAAAATATAATAAAAATACTTATGGGAGATGAAGTAGCTCCTAGAAAAGATTTTATAACTGAAAAAGCCTTAGAGGTTGAAAACCTAGATATATAAGCAATATGAAACTATCTGATCTTCTTAAATTTGAGGAGGATTTACGTTTAGAAAAAAAGACAGTAGTCATTCTTAGATGGATAGCCCTTATAGGTCAACTTTTAACAATTTATTTTGTTCACTTTTTTATTGGTTTTAATTTACCACTAATTTTTTGTTCTTTAACAATATTTTGTGGAGGTCTTACAAATATATTTATACAATTTAATTTTAGAAAAAATCAATTAAGCAATATAGAGTCTACAATTCTCTTATTTTACGATGTTATTCAATTAGCAGTTTTAATATATTTAACTGGCGGTGTTACTAATCCATTTATAATTTTTCTTATTGTACCAGCGCTAATTAGCTCTACTTTATTAAATCTAGCGAGCACTCTTTTCTTGTCAATTATAACTATAATGTGTTTAACACTTTTAACTTTTAACTATTATCCTTTACCAAGTGAAGGAAATTTACATTTTCATGTTCCTGAATATTATATTTATTCTATTCCCTCTGCTTTAGTCATAGCCTTAATTTTTCTTAATTATTTTGGTTTTCGTTTTGGTTATGAAGCAAGAAGAAGAGGCAATGCCTTAAATAAATTAGAACTTGTGCTTGCCAAAGAACAAGAGTTAGAGTCAATTGGTCACCAAGCAGCCGCAGCAGCACACTCTTTGGGAACACCATTATCAACTATAACAGTAATTGCTAAGGAACTTAAAAAAGAAATAATTAATAATAAAGAATTTAAAGATGATATAGAAACTATTTTAGAACAAGCTAAAAAATGTGGCAACATACTTAAAAAAATATCTCAGAATCAAATAGTAGACGATGAATACGTTAAAAATATTACACTTCAGGATTTACTTTTTGAGATAACCAAATCTTTTGAAAGCATCACCGAGAAGAATTTAAATTTAAATTTAGAAAATGCAAAAAAAAGAATTTTGATAAAAAGATCTGCAGAATTAACATACGGAATACGTAATTTTGTTGGAAACGCTGTAAAATTTTCAAAAAAAAATATTAACATTAATTTGGTAGGTAATAATCAAACAACAACTTTACAGATTTCTGACGATGGCCCGGGGTTTCCAGAAGATATTTATAAAATTATAGGGGAACCTTACATTTCTACCAAATCTAAAAAACTTAAATCAAAAGCAGGCTTAGGATTAGGAACATTTATAGGAAAAACTTTATTGGAAAGAAAAAAAGCCAACATAGAATTCTTGAAATCTAGTAATGGTGGTGCACTAGTTGAAATTTCATGGAATAACAAAGATTTTGTTTAAAATTAGCTATCTAGGTTGCTGTTGTGTTAAACAATGAATTGTTCCAAATCCCCAAACAAGTACCGAACAATCAATTGGAATAATCTTTCTATTTTTAAAATGTTTTTTGAATATCCTTAAAACTGCTTTATCATATGAATCATTAAAAATTGGAACTAAAACGATTTTATTTGCAATATAAAAATTTAGATAACTTGCAGGTACTCTTATACCTTTAATAAATTTTGGTTTTGGCATAGGCAAATAAATAATTTTAATTTTTTTATTTTCCTGATTTTTAAATTTTTTTATTATTTTAATATTTTCGTCTAAATCCTTGAAGTTTTTGTCTTTTTTATTATTTTCCTTAGCAATGAATATTTTATTTTTTCCAATAAATCTGGCAATATCATCAATATGACCATGGGTATCATCGCCATAAATTCCTTTATTTAACCAAATTATTTTTTTAATCCCAAAATATTTATTAAATATATGATAATAATCTGACTCAGTAAGACCTTTATTTCTTTGTTGAACTTTACTGAGTAAACATTGTTTTGTAGTTAAAAGATAACCACTGCCATTAACATCAATTGACCCACCTTCTAAAACAATTTTTTTATTTTTATATTTTGGATTTATCAAATGTGTTTTAGTGAATTTTTTGACTTTAATATATGCTTGATTATCCTTTTTGAAATTCTTATATTTCGACCAAGCATTAAATTTCCAGTTTGTGAGAAACTTCCTGCCCTTATAGTCTTTAATAAATATTGGTAAAAAGTCCCTAGTCCAAGCCCTATCAGTTTTGCACATAATAAAATTAATATTAGTTAACTTGGTTTCAAGAATTCTTAAAAAGAAAGTTGCTTTACTCTTTTCAGATTTATCTTTAACTAAAATATTAACTAATTGAACTCTTGATAATTCACTTATTATTTTCCCAAATACAAATGGTATGTGGTCAAATTCACCAGGCCAGTCGTCCTTATTATGTGGCCAGGCTATCCACGTAGATTTTTGAGGTTCCCACTCAGCTGGCATCCTTAGCATGCCTTTATCAGTTATCTTAGGCATCCTTAGGGTTATTTAATATACCTTTGTAATAATCGATTCTTCTATCTCTAAAAAAAGGCCAATGACGTCGCACATTCTCAACTTGTTTAAAATCTACATCACAAATAACAGTTTTTTCCCCAAGTTTAGCTTCAGCAATTATATTGCCACTCGGATCAAAAACAATTGTATTTCCCCAGAATTCTAATTTTTTAGAACCTTGTTTTTCAACACCAACTCTATTGACTGCAGCAACATAAACACCATTTGCAATTGCGTGCGATCTTTGTACTGATATCCATGAATTGAGTTGAGATTTCCCATATTTCTTTTTTTCTTTGGGATGCCAACCTATAGCTGTAGGATAAAAAAGTATTTCTGCACCTTGTAAGGATGTAAGTCTAGCTGCTTCAGGAAACCATTGATCCCAACAAATTAAAGTGCCAAGATTACCTTGATTAGTTTTAAAAGATTTAAATCCAAGATCACCAGGTGTAAAATAAAATTTTTCATAATATTGCGGATCATCTGGTATATGCATTTTTCTATATTTACCAGCTAGTTTCCCTTTTTCATTTATAAGTACAAGACTATTATGATAAATACCTGAAGTTTTTTTTTCAAAAATAGGTAAAATTATTATTATTTTAAGCTCTTTAGCTAATGAACAGAAAGTATTAGTTGTTTTTCCTGGAATTTTTTCAGCCAGGTTAAAATTTGAATGTTTTTCTTGCTGACAAAAATAATTTGATAAAAATAATTCTGGTAAACATATAATCTTTGCTTTTTTTTTACACGCTTCTTTAATTTTTTTAATAGCTGAACGCATGTTCTTTTTTTTGTCAGATGACATTTTCATCTGTATTAGAGCTATTCTTGTTTTTGCCATTTTTTAGAATAATTTTTGGAAATTTCTTCTTTCTCTAGTTTTCCAATTTTCACGATGATAAACATCACTTGCAATTAATGGAAGTACACTTGTTGCTTCAGCAAATACCATTTGTTCTTTCGTAGTATCTACTTTACCCCAAGAGCTTGCCTCCTTTAATGTGGAACTACTACACGCTCCGTCTCTTGTGTCTGCTACAGTAATCTGTATTGCATATTTGTGCATATCAACTTTCTTTCCTAAAAGTTCAGCACAAACCACAGTATCTTGAACAAAGTTTTTTGGAACACCTCCACCAATCATGAATAATCCTGATGTTTTAGATTTCAATTTAATTTCGGTAAGTTCTCTAAATTCTCTTACAGAGTCAATTGTAATATGTTTTTTTGGGTTTTGCTCCTGGTGCATTACAAGGCCAAATCCTGCTGAACTATCGGTAAAAGCTGGACAAAAAATAGGAACATTATGGTCATAAGCTAATTCTATTAAAGAATTTTTCTTTTTAGCATTTTTCTTTAAATATTTTCCAATTTCTCTAATAAATTCTCTAGAAGTATATGACTTTGTAGGTAAACTATTTGCTATATCACATATTGTTTTGTCACATGCCTGTAGTTGTTCTTCATCAATATATGTGTCGTAAATTCTATCTATGTAATTTTCTCTTAAAACCTTATCATCTTGGAATTGGTTACCTTGATAGTGTTTAAACCCAAGTGACTCAAAGAAATCCATGTCTATTATTGAAGCTCCAGTGGCTACTATTGCGTCAACCATATTGTATTTAACTAAATCTGAGTAAAGGTTCATACAACCTGCTGCAGATGTTGATCCTGCAATTGTTAAAAATATTGCACAATCTTTATCATTTATCATTTCATTATAAATTTCTGCAGCTTTAGCAGTGTCCCTTGAGGTAAAGGACATCTTCTTCATAGACTCAATAATTTTTCTGGAGTCAAATGAAGTTATATCTATATGTTCGACTTCAGATTTTAATAGCGATTTTTTGTTATGTCCAAGAGACGGACCATTTTTTTTACTCATTACGCAACTAAGAAGTCAATATTTTCTTCTCGATCATACATCGAAAGAATTGGCTTATCATTTAATTGGTAATTTGCGTCAGAGAAAAAACCGTTAAATTTTGTTCTAAAAGTTGTACCATAAGCTCCTAATTGTCCAAGCTCAATATAATCACCTTCTTTTATATTATTTGGTAATAAGAACGGTCCCTTCATATAATCAAGACTATCACATGTTGGTCCATAAAAATTAAATGCTGTTTTTTTCTTTGAAACTACTCTACCGTTTGTAATTATTTTTGCTGGTAACACAAAATTTGGCACACCTGCATCAAATAAAGATCCGTAGGTTCCATCATTTATATAAAGTTTATTTTTTTTCTTTAAAAGAACTTTTACTATAGTTGAACCAGCTTCCGCTACTATTGCCCGTCCTGGTTCGCAAAATATTTCTGGTGTTTTCTCCAGTTTTAAATTTTTTAAAGACTCTTTAATTACATCTAAGTAATTATCTAATGGTTCAGGTATTAAATCAGGATAGATAGCCGGAAAACCACCACCTACATTAATCACATCAGGAACAATTTTTGTTTTTTTAATAATTTTACCAATTTCATTTATTCCTTTTGCAAAAGAAATTTTATGCATACATTGAGATCCAACGTGGAAACTTAATCCAACTCTTTTTGCATGCGCTTTACAAAGTCTCAATAAACCTAAGGCCTCACTTGAAGTTGCACCAAATTTTCTAGAAAGATCGATCTCAGCATGTTCGTTTGAAATACTTACTCTTACGTATAAGTTTAAATCTTTTGCATTATTTGTTTCATCAAGAATTTTAAGTAATTCGTCTTTTGTATCTAAGGCAAAATCCTTAACATTATATTTTGTGTATGCCTCTTTTATACTTTCTCTGCTTTTTACAGTATGCATAAAATATACTTTTGCTTTAGTATTTATTTTTCTAACTAATTTTACTTCATTTATAGAAGCAACATCAAAATTTTGAATTCCGCTATCATTTATGATTTTTAAAACTTTTTCGTCAGGATTAGTTTTTACAGCGTAAAGTACTTTACCAGGGAATTTATTTTTAAAAAATTCTACCGATTTCTTTATTGAGTTGGGTCTAATACAGTAGACCGGTTCCTCTGGTTTCAATGTGTTAACTAGCTCGTTAACGTCACTAAATTTTTGCATTACTAAAATGTGTTCCCTCGTTTTATTACACAATAAACTTTTAAAAAATTAATAAAAAAGCTTTCTAAATTTGGTATTTAACGTTTTTTCAATCTATGTAAAGAAAATAATTCAATATTGTCGCATTGCAATATTTGTCATGGTGACTATATGAGACTCATGAAAAGATCAATTGAAACACCTCCAGGTTTTAAAATAACTGACTTTGAGGACAAATCTTTGCTCATAGTGGACGACGATGATCCACTTAGAGACAGGCTTTCTAGAGCCATGGAGAAGAAAGGATTTGTGGTCAGAAACTCAAAAACCGTTGAAAATGCTATTAAAATGGTCAAAGCTCAGGCACCAAAATTTGCTCTAGTGGACCTTAGATTAGAGGATGGTAACGGTCTGGACGTTGTTCAGGAGATAAATAAGGCTAAGGAAGATAGCCGTATAGTAATGCTAACAGGCTATGGAAATCTACCCACAGCTGTGGCTGCAGTGAAGGCAGGGGCTATAGATTACATGGCTAAGCCAGTTGACGCTGATGACGTAGAAGCAGCTCTTCTAGCAGCCCCCGATTCGAAAGCTAAACCACCTGAAAATCCAATGTCAGCTGATAGGGTCAAGTGGGAGCATATTCACAGGGTATTTGAATTATGCAACAGAAATGTCTCTGAGACCGCAAGAAGACTAAAAATGCATAGAAGAACCCTTCAAAGAATACTTTCTAAAAGATCACCAAACTAAAATATTAAGATTTTTTAAATTTGAATAGAGCAGGAATTATTAAAGCTAAAAGAACAACTTTAAATAGCTCAGCTAATAGGAATGGTTGGGCACCAAGCTTAAATATTGGTTTATCCCATCCAATCAATGAACCTAACCAAATCATTCCTAATAAATAAATAAAACTTACAGAAAAAATAAGCTTAATAAAATTTTTAAAAAAATTATCCGTATATTTAAAGATACCAGCTAAATAAACTGCCACTAAGAAACCAATTAAATAACCCATCGTTGGTCCAGTAAAGTAAATTATACCTACCCCTTTTTCAGGCGTTCCAGCAAAAACAGGTAAACCAGCTATACCTTGAATTAAATAAAGTGAAACAGTAAAAAGACCTAATTTCCAACCAAGAGAAATTCCCAAAAGTAAAACAACGAAAGTTTGCATTGTCATAGGTACCGGATAAAAAGGAATTTTTACCTTTGCAGATACTGCCAGAATTATCGTCCCGCATATTGCAATAAATATATTTTTTATTATTGAAGTTTCTTTTAAATTTTTAATTAACTCCATTATATATTATTACTTTTATTTTTGAAAAAATCTACTTATTTGTTACCTGTAAGAATATATCTTCTAAATCACCCTCATCGGTAGAAATATCAAGTATTTCTACATTATTTTTTACTTCCTCAATAATCTGATCAAATTTAATTTTATTTTTGTCATAGCTTGCAGTAATTTGTCCATTACTTTTGGCGAATTTAACACCATCTAATTTAATTTTTTCAAAGTTTTTTGAATCTTTAACTTTAAATTTAATGATTTTACTTTCAATTCTTTCAAGCATCTTTTGAGTAGTATCTAATGCCACCAAATTACCTTTATTTATTATTGCAATCCTATCGCACATTTCTTGGGCCTCATTCAAATTATGTGTTGTTAATACAATTGTAATACCAAGCTTATTAAGTTCTTTTACATTTCCCCATAAGTTTTGTCTAAGCTCAACATCAACACCAGCAGTTGGTTCATCCAAAAATAAAATAGGAGGTTGGTGTACCATTGCTTTTGCTATTAATAATCTTCTTTTCATACCTCCCGATAAACTTCTTGTGTATGCATTGGCTTGTTTATCTAGCGATACGGTTTCTAAAATTGAATCTGTAATTCTATCCTCTTTCTTAACGCCATAAAATCCAGCCTGAAGTTCAAGTAGTTTTTTTGGACTAAAAAAAGGATCAAAATTAACTTCTTGTGGTACAATTCCTATGCAAGCTCTCACTTGTCTAGGATTTTTATCAAGATCATACCCCCATACAGTTACTTTACCTGATGATTTCATTACTGTTCCAGCTAAAATATTTATAAATGTAGTTTTTCCAGCACCGTTTGGACCTAAAAGACCAAAAATCTCTCCTTGCTTTACTTGCAAACTTAAATTTTTTAGTGCCAAAACTTCTTGTTTTAGTTTATTACTTTTTGAATAAATTTTAGTTAAATTTTCAGAAGATAATGCAATTTTGTTCATAATATAATGTTATTATAACATTAAAAAAATTAAGATATCATTACAAAGATGAGCGCAATAAAAAAAACAGATCATTTTTATTTAGTAGATGGATCTGGTTATATTTTTAGAGCTTATTATGCTCTTCCACCTTTATCTAGGAAAAGTGATGGTTTACCTACAGGAGCTGTTAGTGGTTTTAGCAGTATGCTCTTCAAACTTTTAGAAGAGGTTAGGTCAGATGACTCAAAAAATAAACCTACACATTTTGCAGTAATATTTGACTCAGCAAGAAAAAATTTTAGAAATGAAATATACAAAGATTATAAAGCAAATAGGTCAGAAGCACCTGATGATTTAGCACCACAATTTGAATATATAAGAAAAGCTGTTAAAGCTTTTAATCTACCTTCAATTGAACAAATTAATTATGAGGCTGATGATTTGATAGCAACATACGCTAAACAAATAATTAGTCTTGGAGCTAAGGTTACAATTATTTCTTCTGATAAAGACTTAATGCAACTTGTATCAAATAAAATAAGATTATTTGATCCAATGAAAAGTAAAATTATTGGAGAAAAAGAAGTAATAGAAAAATTTGGTGTAAAACCTAATCAGGTCATTGATGTCCAATCATTAGCAGGTGACTCTTCAGATAATATTCCTGGTGTTCCAGGAATTGGTGTTAAAACAGCATCTGAATTAATAAATAAATTTAAAACATTGGAAAATCTACTTAAGAAAGCGGGAGAAATAACTCAAAAAAAGAGAAAAGAAACTTTAATAAATAATAAAGATTTAGCTTTAATAAGCAAAAAATTAGTAACCTTAAAAGATGATGTTCCAACGAAGAATAAAATTGATACTTTTGAAATTAAAAAAATCGATAAAAATAAACTTTATGAGTTTTTGAGAGAAATGGAATTTAATAGACTTTTAAGTCAAGCAATAAGTTTTTACGGAGAACCTGATGGAAAAGTAGTCCAACAAAATACCAAATCGATCCAAAAAAAAATTGATGTTACGAAGTATAAAACTATAAACAAAATTACTGATTTAGATAAACTGATAAAAAACCTTGAGGACAAATCATTAATATCTGTAGATACCGAGACATCATCATTAAACCCTCTAGATGCAGATCTTGTAGGTATATCGGTATGTTATTCTCCAAACGAGGCTTATTATATTCCTGTCAAACACAAAACAGAAAACTGTTTAAATAAAAAAGTAGTCATAGAAAAAATAAAAAAAATTCTTGAAGATAAAAGTATAAAAAAAATTGGTCAAAATATTAAATTTGATAATTTAATTTTAAAAAAAGAAGGTATTAATATTAATCCGATTGAGGATACCATGTTGTTATCCTACACACTGGATGCAGGCCTAAACCGTCATAATTTAGATACGTTATCTGAAATTCATCTAGATCACAAAACTATCTCTTACAAAGATTTAGTTGGGTCTGGGAAAAATAAATTGATTTTTGAAGAAGTAGATTTGAAAAAATCAACTGAATATGCAGGCGAAGATGCAGATGTGACTTTTAGATTATTTGATATTTTAAAAAGTCGATTGGATGAACAAAAATTAAACATAATTTATGAAACCTTCGAAAAACCGTTAGTTCAGATTCTTTCACAGATAGAAATGAATGGTATTAAAATTAATACTGATTATCTTAAAAAATTATCGAAAAATTTTGCAAATAAAATAAAGAAAATTGAAAAAGAAATTTTTTTAATAGCAAAAAAAGAATTTAATATAGGATCTCCAAAACAACTAGGAGAAATAATTTACAATGAGCTAAAAATCGCTAATTTAAAAAAAACAAAGAAAGGCAGTCTAGCTACAAATGCAAATATTCTTGAAGATTTAGCTTTTAAAGGACATAAATTTCCCAGATTAGTTCTAGATTGGCGTCAATTATCAAAATTAAAAAATACATATACTGATGCACTCCAAGATCATGTTAATTCAAAAACTAATAGAGTACATACTTCGTTTTTATTAGCCGCGACTAATACAGGAAGATTAGCCTCCAGTGATCCAAATTTACAAAATATACCAATCAAAACAAATGATGGGCGAGAAATTAGAAAAGCGTTTATAGCTGAAAAAAATAATATTTTAATTTCAGCGGATTATAATCAGATTGAAATGAGAATTTTAGCCGATTTAGCAGAGGTTAAGGAACTTCAAAAAGCCTTTTTAAATAAAGAAGATATTCATGCGCTTACTGCAAGCCAAGTATTTAACGTACCAATAAAAAAGGTAGATGAAAATTTGAGAAGGAAAGCAAAAACTATAAATTTTGGTATCATCTATGGAATTACGCAATACGGTCTTGCAAAACAAATTTCTGTGTCAAACCAGGAAGCGTTAGATTTTATTAACTCATATTTTAAAAAATTTCCCGAAATCAAAGATTATATGGAAAAAACAATTAAGTTTTGTAGAAAAAATGGATATGTGAATAATATTTTTGGAAGACGAATACATTTAAGGGGTATAAATGATAAAAATTTTAGCGTAAGAAGCTTTCAAGAGAGAGCTGCGATTAATGCACCAATTCAAAGTTCAGCAGCTGATATAATTAGACTTGCGATGATTAAAATTGATGACTTAATTAATTTAAACAAAATCCACAAAGCAAAAATGCTTCTCCAAATACATGACGAATTAGTCTTTGAATGTCAAAAATCGAATCAAAAACTTGTTGAAAAAATTGTAAAAAAAACAATGGAGTCAGTCTCGAGTTCTGAGTACCATATGTTCAAAATCCCACTAGACGTAAACGTCAATTCTGGTGATAATTGGGATGAAGCTCACTAAAATTAAAATTGCCTAAATTTTGACAATTTAATTTAAACTATTAGGATATTATTATGTCAAAAACTATAGCACTTGTTGATGACGACAGAAATATATTAACCAGTCTAAGCATAGCTCTAGAAAGAGAGGGATTTAAAGTTCAAACATATATTGATGGAGAAAGCGCCCTTATTGGTTTATCTAGAAATCCACCTGACTTAGCAGTAGTTGATATAAAAATGCCTAGAATGGATGGAGAGGAACTGCTTAAAAGAATAAAAAAAAAGATGTCTATTCCAATTATATTTCTCACATCAAAAGATGAAGAGGTTGACGAATTACTTGGTTTAAAACTTGGTGCAGATGATTTTATAAAAAAATCGGGAGGTTTTTCAATCAAGGTCTTAGTTGAAAGAATTAGAGTTCAACTAAGAAAAAAAAGCAATTTACAAGATGAAACTAAAAACTTAATAGTACATGGAAAATTGAAATTAGACCCTAATCAACTTGAGTGTCAATGGAATGGAAAAAACCTTCCTGAAAAATTAACAACTACAGAATTTTTAATAGTAAAAGAGTTAGCCCAAAGACCTGGTGTTATTAAAGAGAGAGCGCACCTTATGGATATAGCTTATAAAGAAAATACTGATATAGAAGATAGAACAATAGATAGTCATATAAAAAGAATTAGAAAGAAATTCAAAAAGGTAGATGAAAAATTCTCATCAATTGAAACCCGTTATGGAAGCGGATATAGATGGAATATTAATTAATGAATTTAGTTAAAAGTTCATCATCTATTTTAAGAAAGTTTTTGATATTTAACTCTGTTGTATTCTTAGTATTAGGCTTATTCACTTTTTTTTATCTTAATGCTATTCAACCAAACTTAGTAAAACAAAGAGTAGAAAAACACACAGTTATAATAAACAATACTTCTAACCACATTGAAAGATTAAAAATAAATTTTAAAGAAAAGGACTTAAAAAATTTTCTAATATCGACAAGGTTTTTATTTCAAAATCTAGAAAGAGTTCAATTTTTTAATGTTGAAGGAGAATTAATTGGAGATACGAACATCATTGATTTGGATCAGAATGTTTTTGTTAGATCAGACGCAGTTATTCAGGAAAATATTAATGCTAATTCTAATATCTTTGAAAAAGATTTATCTTCAGAAAAATCACCTCAAAAGAAAGAAAATATCAGTAATTTGATTTCAAATAAAAAAAATGAAGAACCAATTGTTATTGAAATACAGGAAAATAATAATTTTTTTATAAAGACTTTAAATGGTCTCAAAATTGATAGTGAAGTTTTAGGTTATATACAGGTTACAGAACAAGCTAATGAAATTTTAACAGCCGTTGAAGAAAGACAAAATTTTATTCTTAGAACAGTAATAGCTATAGCTATAGCAATATTTGTATTCTCGATATTTTTAAATAAATATATTCTTACCCCAATCGCCGCTTTAGTAGGTTATACGGAAGCTATAAAATCTAAAGATGATTCATCAGGTAAAATAGAGAAATTTTTAGAGAGAACCGATGAACTTGGTTTGCTTTCAAGATCTTTAAATAATATGACAACTGACTTACAACAAAGGACTAGAAGAGCTGAAAATTCTTCAGCTGATTTGGCTCACGAGATTAGAAACCCATTGGCTTCATTAAAGGGCGCATCAGAGCTTTTAGAAAATTCTTCAGATAGAAACGAAAGAGAAAAATTAATTAAGATTTTGAGTCATGATGTAGAAAGAATTGATAGATTGATTACAGATTATTCACAAATGCTTAAAGATGAAGCTTCTTTATCTAGAGAAAAAATGAAAAAAATAGATTTACAAGTTTTAGTAAAAAATGTGGTTGATGAATTTGAGAGCAATTCAAAGGTAATAGAAAAAAATATAAAATTTAAAATTATTAAAGAAAAACCTAATGGTTACGACTTTCAACTTTTTGGTATAGATAATAGATTAGAGCAAATATTAGCAAATCTTTTAGATAATGCTTTATCTTTTAGTCCAAACAAAGGCCAAGTTTTAATCTATATACAAGGAAAAAAAGACACTGTTTCTTTTAATGTAAAAGATCAAGGCCCAGGTTTTAGCGAGACAAATACTGATAAGATATTTAAAAGATTTTATAGCAATAGACCTGAGAAATTTGGCGAACACTCAGGTTTAGGTTTAAATATTGTTAAGAGCATAGTTGAAATGCATGGAGGAAATGTTCAGGCTTCAAATAGGACTGATAATCAAAGAGGGGCTGAAATTGAAGTAGTACTTCCTAAAAAATATAATCAATAGTGACTACTTGATTACTGTAAATTAAATTGTTACAAGATTTTTATAAATGAGCCAAGATTTTAAAGTAAAAGATATAAATTTAGCTGACTTTGGTAGAAAAGAAATATCTATAGCAGAGTCTGAAATGCCAGGTTTAATGGCATTAAGAAAAGAATATAAAAATAAAAAACCTTTGAATGGCGCAAATATTCTTGGCTGTCTTCACATGACAATTCAAACAGCTGTTTTGATAGAAACACTTGTTGAACTTGGCGCAAGTGTTAGATGGTCTTCTTGTAATATTTTCTCAACACAAGATCATGCTGCTGCTGCAATTGCAAAAGCGGGAATACCAGTTTATGCATGGAAAGGTGAAACGGAAAAAGAGTATTGGTGGTGCATTAAACAAACTATCGAAGGTGATAAAAGTTGGAAGCCAAATATGATTTTAGATGATGGTGGTGATCTCACCGGACTAATGCACAAGGATTATAAAGATCTACTTAAAAATATTAAAGGAGTATCAGAAGAAACTACAACTGGAGTTTTAGCATTAAAAAAAATGGAGTCTAATAAATCATTGCTAATCCCTGCTATAAATGTGAACGACTCAGTAACAAAATCTAAATTTGATAATTTGTATGGTTGCCGGGAAAGTTTAGTAGATGGAATTAAAAGAGCAACAGATTTAATGATGTCTGGTAAAGTTGCTATAGTTGCTGGTTTTGGTGATGTTGGTAAAGGAAGTGCGGCATCTCTTAGACAATCAGGCGCAAGAGTTATGGTTACAGAAACAGATCCTATTTGTGCACTTCAAGCGGCAATGGAAGGTTATGAAGTTGTATTGATGGATGAGGCTATTAAAGATGCAGACATAGTTGTAACTGCCACAGGCAATAAAGACATTGTAACTGCTGATCACATGAGGGAAATGAAAGACAGAGCAATATTATGCAATATTGGTCATTTCGATAATGAAATTCAAGTTGATGCTTTAAAGAATTACAAATGGACTGAAATAAAACCACAAGTACATGAAATAGAACTACCAAGTAAAAAAAGAATTATTTTATTAGCTGAAGGAAGATTAGTAAATCTTGGCTGTGCAACTGGGCACCCAAGCTTTGTTATGAGCGCTTCATTTACAAATCAGGTTATAGCTCAAATTGAATTGTGGAATAACTCAAAAAATTACGAAAAGAAAGTTTATGTATTACCAAAGCACTTAGACGAAAAAGTTGCAACATTACACTTAGGTAAAGTTGGTGCTAAATTAACAAAAATGTCTAAGGAACAAGCAGACTATATTAGCGTTAAACCATCAGGACCATTTAAACCGGATACTTATCGCTACTAAAATAGTAGCCAATGTTGAAATATTATTTATCTCAAATAGATGCTATATCTAAAAAAATTTCATTATCTTTATCAAAAACTGACTGTATATTTTTATATGGTGAATTAGGATCTGGAAAAACTACTTTTGTAAGAAGTTTGGTTCATCAATTACAGAAAAAAAATAGAATTAAAAAAACAGAAGTTGTAAGTCCAACTTTTAGTCTGCTTCATGAATACGAGATAAAAAATTTAAAAGTAATGCATTATGATTTATATCGATTAAAAAAAAACAAAGAATTAGAGAAACTCGGTATATTTCAAGAAAATGATAGAGTGATAACAATAATTGAGTGGCCAGAGATAATTAAAAAAACAATAGCTAATAGACTTGAAATTACTTTTTATCATCAAGAGGAACAAGAAAGCAGAAAATTAAAAATAAGAGGTTACGGAAAATGGAAAAAATTTAAATTAAATGCAATATAAATTAAAAAAAATAAGAAGTGATGCATCTTTTAGAGAATTTTTTAGGCTCAAAAAAGGGAATAAAACATCAATTATAGTTACAGCAATGAAAGAAAGATTTCGAAATTTAGTTGCATATTCTGCAATAAATAAATTTCTAAGAGGCAAAGGCATTCATACTCCCAAAACAATTAGTCAACATTTTAATGAAGGTATAATGGAAATTGAAGATTTCGGTGATAATACACTTTTCCATTCTATTAGAAAATCAAAAAATATTTTCCCTTATTATAAAAAAAGCATAAATGTAATTTTAAAATTACAAAAAATAAAACCAATTAATAAAATTAAAATTAAATTGAACCGAAATTTAAAATTAAACAATTATAATATTAAATATTTACATAAGGATTCTGATTTATTTTTGAATTGGTACCTTCCGGGAGTCCTGGGAAAAAGAAAATCTAAAAAATTTAAAAAAAAAATAAAAATAGAATTAAATAAATTGTATAAACAAATTTTTTTTAAAAATAAGTTTATAGTCCACAGGGACTTTCATGTTTCAAATATTATGCCTGTGAAAAGTAAATTGGGAATTATTGATACACAAGATGTTATTTTAGGAAACCCTATGTATGACGTGGCCTCTCTGATTGATGATGTTAGAATACAAATACCATTAAAAATAAAAAATAAAATTTTTCAATATTATTTAAAAAAGAGCTCTTTGAGAAAAAATATTTACTTTTTAAAAAATGATTTTGATATTTTATCAATTCAAAGAAATCTAAAGATACTTGGAATCTTTTATAGATTAAATATAAGAGATAAAAAACCCCAATATCTTAAATATTTACCTTATACTTGGAAACTCATTGAATTAAGAATGAAAAATAAAATTTTTAAAAACTTAGAAAAAATTTTATTAGATGCTGTAAGTAAAAAGCTAAGAAAAAAAAGAAATTTTAAATGAAAATTAAAAAAGCAATTATTCTTGGAGCCGGTTTTGGAAAAAGGATGTACCCAATTACAAAAAAAATTCCAAAACCACTCGTGAAAATCAAAAACAAAACTATACTTGAAAATAGTATTAGTTTTTTAATTTCGCTTGGAGTAAAACATATTATTATAAATACACATTATCTTCATAATCAAATTTCTAGCTTTGTAAAAAACAAAAAATTCTCCTGTAAAATAGATTTAGTTTTTGAAAAAAAGAAAATATTAAACACTGGTGGAGGAGTCTTAAACGCTTCAAAAAAATTTAAAAAACAAGTCTTCTTTGTATTAAATCCAGATACCCTCTGGAGAAAAGAATATAAGAAAGAGTTCAAAAATTTAATAAAAATTTATCAAAAAAATAAAAAACCAGCTATGCTTTTAATTACAAAAAATAAAAGTTTCGATAAATCATTTAAAGGAGATTTTAATTTGAATTCTCAAAAACTAGTTTTGAGGCAAAAAAATAATAAACTTATTTTTACAGGTGCTCAAATCCTTACAAGATCAGTTTTTAAATCGAAAAAAATAAAACCATTTTCTATGAATAAAGTATGGGATAATTTAATTAAAAAAAAAGAATTAGTAGGTATCTTAAGTAAACAAAAATTTTTACATATCAATAACTATAAGATTTATAGGAAGTTAATTAAGTATTAGTTATTATATCTTTTTTTCTAGACTGATCTAAATATCTTTTACCCAAAACTTTACCTGATTTATCAAAGTCTATTACTAGAGGATTGCCGGTTGGTATTTCAAGTAAATTTATACTTTTATCAGAAATATTAAAAATTTTTTTACCTAAAGCTCTTATTGTGTTCCCGTGAGCTGATATAATAATATTTTTTTCACTTTTAATGTATTTTTCTATATTTTTTTCATAAAAGGGGACAACACGATTGTAAGTATCTTTTAAAGACTCGGTATTAGGTATTTTTTTTAATTCTTTATACAATTTATCATTGTGAGAACTATACTCAGAATCCTTTTCTAGTGATGGCGGAGGGATATCCCACGATCTTCTATACTTTTTAAATTGTTCTTCACCCAATTTCTTTTTAGTTTCAGCTTTATTTAGACCTGTTAGGGAACCATAATGTCTTTCATTTAATTCCCAATTTTTTGCGTATTTATATTTTTTTCCAAGAATCTCTAAAATTATCTCAAGAGTATTTATTGCTCTTTTAAGATAAGAGGTAAAACACATATCAAAATCTATATTTAATTCTTTAATTAAGTTCCCTGATTTTTCAGCTTCGGCAACACCTTTTTCTGAAAGATCGACATCTACCCATCCTGTAAAACGATTTTGCGCATTCCAGGTACTTTGTCCATGTCTGATTGCTATGAGTTTTCCCATTGAATATAATATATTTAATATATTAAATTATTTAAATGAAGGGTATTAAATTCTTTTACATAACTTGTCCTAAGAAAAAAGAAGCGCATAGAATAGCTTCATTTCTTGTAAAAAAGGAATTAGTTGCTTGTGCAAATATAATTAATAATGTCGACTCAGTCTTTACTTGGAAAGGAAAGGTAACAAAGGCAAAAGAAATCTTGATAGTAGGAAAGACTATGAACAAAAATGTTCAAAAGATTATTAAAAATGTTAAAAAATTACACAGCTACGAAGTTCCCTGTGTTATCTTTTTTGATATAAAAAATGGAAATACAGACTTTTTAAAATGGATTATAAAATCCGTATAGTTCGTTATTTATATAATTTATCCCTGACAGGATTATTAATTCTATACCTTTTTCCTGGAAGCTTAATTGGTTATTTTCTTTATGGAGATTTAGGAAAGCAACCAGATATGATTCCAAATCCAATCGGAACATCAATTAATCATGCACTTGCCTTTTTTTATTTAACAACTATCGGATTAATAAGCCATATAAATCAAACTAGTTTTAATAAGATCTTAATTTTTCTTGTTACACTGTCATTATTTTTAGAATTATCTCATATATTTATACCAAATAGGTCTTTTGAAACCCTAGATCTTTTTGCAAATTTACTTGGAACATTTTTAGCTATTGTTATAATATTTTTATATAAAAAGTTTAAATATGGAAAAATTTGACGAGAGAAAAAAATCCTTTGAAAAAAAATTTGCTCATGATGAAGAATTAAAATTTAAGGTTGCTTCAAGAAGAAATAAATATCTTGGTCAATGGGTGTCTCAAAAACTTGGTTATGATGAGAATAAAGAAAAAGAGTATATTCAATCTGTAATTAAAGCCGACTTCCAAGAAGCTGGTGATGAAGATGTATTTAGAAAAATCCAGACAGATTTAAAAGGTCATAATATCTCAGAAGATGACATTAGAAATAAGATGAAGGAATTTAGTGAAAAAGCTAAAGCTGAGTTTATTTAGTATTATTTTATTTTCATCAATAATTAATTCAGCAATCTCATTTGAAAAAATAATTATAGGAAAAGCAAATGTTACTGATGGCGATACTATAAAAATTAATGATCAAAAAATTAGGCTTTTTGGTATTGATGCACCTGAAACAAAACAATTTTGTAAAGAAGTTTACTTAAGTTTTTTAATATTTAATTTTAAAAGAGATTATAAGTGTGGTGAAAAATCAACCAATGCTTTAAAGAAAAAAATACAAGGTAAAAATATAAGGTGTTTAGTACAGGATAACAAAGATAGGTACAGGCGAAATATAGGTATCTGTTATTTAAAAAAACAAGACATAAATTCCTGGTTAGTAAAGAATGGATACGCAATAGCTTACAGAATATATTCAAAAAAATATATTAATGACGAGCAATATGCAGAGGATAATAAACTCGGCATTTGGCAGGGTACTTTTATGAAACCTGAAAAATGGAGAAGAATTATGAATTAAATTCTTATATAAATTAGGAAGTGATTCATTTTTTAAAAACAAAATTTTTTTTCTTAATTATTTTTATTTTACTTTCTGCTTGCTCATCTGTTCCAAAAAATACAAAAAATAGCTGCGCAATTTTCGAAGAGCGTTACCTATGGTACAAACATACCAAAGCTGTAGAAAAAAAATGGGGTGTTCCTGTTTATATACAATTGGCATTTGTTAAAAAAGAGAGTGATTTTAATTGGCTTGCGAAACCTGAGCGAATTAAACTTTTTAAAGTTATTCCTTATAAGCGTAAATCCAGCTCGTTTGGCTATTCTCAGGCAGTCAAAGGTACTTGGGAGCAATATAAAAAAGAAACTGGAAATAAATTAGCTACAAGAGCCAGATTTAAAGACTCGGTTGATTTTATCGGATGGTACGTGAGTAAGACACACAAAATTTTAAAAATACCTAAGAATGATGCTTATAGACAATATCTTGCTTATTACAAAGGTTGGGGCGATTACAAAAATTACGCTAAAGATAAAAAGGCAATTATTTACGCAAAGTCTGCAAAGGATACAGCCTCTAATTACAGAAAACAGCTAACAATGTGTAAAGATAAATTAAATAGAAAAAAATATATTATTTACTAAACTCTTTGCCTAATTGAATATCTATTTCATCCATTCTCTTGGAATTTTTACAAAGTAGTAAATAAAATACTGGTGTTGTAAATAAAGTTAAAAAAGTACTGATTAACATCCCACCAAATATAGTACAGCCTACAGCCAATCTTATCCCCTCACCTGCACCTGGTCCTATATTTCCAACTATTAAGGGCACCATTGCAATCAGAGTAGATAAGCTAGTCATCATTATGGGTCTAAACCTTCTTTTGCAAGATTCAACAATTGCATTTTCGACTGTTTTACCTGAAACACGAAGTTGATTTGCCCAGTCTACAATTAAGATACTGTTTTTGGTTGCTATACCGATTAGAACAATCAAAGCAATTTGTGAAAAAATATTAATTGTACTTCCAAACAATAATATAAATATTAAACCACCTAGAGCTGCTAATGGAACTGTTAACATTACAACAAAAGGCTGCCTCCAAGCATTAAAAGTACCTGCCATAACGAGATAAGCACTCACTAACGCCAGAGCAAAAATTATTAATAGTTCACCGGAAGCCTCTTTAAGATCTAAAGATTTACCTTTGTAAAAAATACCAGCAGTCGGTGCTTTATCATCTATTGTTTGCTCAATGAACTTTAGAGCTTCATTAAGAGTATACCCACCTACTAATCTAGCTGTAATAGTTACAGATTTAGATCTTTGATAACGGGTTAATAATTTAGGTGAACCTTTTTCTACAAAACTTACTACGTTAGCTAGAGAAATTAATTTTCCTGTTGTTTCAGATCTTACAAATATTTTGCTAAGTGTCTCAGTATTTCTTCTATCTTTAATGTCAGCCTGTAAAATTATTGGATATTCTTTTCCAGATTCATTCAGAGTAGTAACACTTTTACCTGAATATAATGTTTCAATTGATTTTCCAATTGATTGATTGGATAGACCTAAGTCCTTAGCTTTATTTTCATCAATAACAAGTTTTACCTCAGGTTTATTTTTTGTGTAATCAGAAGTTATATCAGCAAGACCTCTATTGTTTCTTAGTTCTTCCATCACTTTGTTTTGCCACTCATATAAAGTTTCATATGATGGACCTGTCATTGTAACCACAACTGGCTTTTGATAATTGCTGACTCTTACTGAATTAGGAGTAAGAGGAAAGGCCATAGTTCCTGGAACAGTAACTATTTTTCCAATAGCCTTTCTAACAATTTTTTGAGCACTATCTTTTCTGTCATTCCAGTTATCAAGCAATGCTATGATAATAAAACTGTTATAAGATTGTGACGATCTACCAAACCCTGGAACCCTCATTATTAGTTTTTGATAGGGCTCATTTTCATCTTGAAGTAATGGTATTAATCTTTTCTCAACTTTTTCTGCTTTATCTACAGTGTACTCAAAGGATGATGACTCATCAGTTTTTCCAAATACCAAATAAACACCTCTGTCTGGATTTTGCTCTAATAAAGTTTTTGGCGTAAAGCTAAAAAGAAAAACAGCCAGACTAACAACAAAAATCATAAACCAAACTATAGTTTTTGGTTTTTTAATCCAATAACCTAAAGTATCAGAGTAAAATTCTTCAAATGAGTTGAATATTCTTTCAAATTTTAAAACGATTTTAGATTTTGATTTTTTCTTATTAAGTAATTTTGAACCAAGCATCGGTGCTATCGAAAGAGCTGTGAAAGTACTTATGACAATTGCAATAGAAAGTGTAATCGCCATTTCTCTGAACAATGTTCCACTAATCCCACCGATAAATAATAATGGAGCAAATGTTGCTAATAGAATTATACTTGTGGAGATAATTGCAAAAATTACGTTTTTCGAACCAGTTGCAGCAGCATTAAGAGGGGTATCACCTTGTTCTATACGATGGTAAATAGACTCTGTCATTACAACGCTATCATCTGTAACGATTGCTACACTTAATATAATTGCAAGAAGAGTAAAAACATTGATCGTAAGACCAAATATCCATAAACCTAAACATGCTCCTATTAAACTTACTGGCAAAGTTACGGCTGGCACAATAGTTGCTCTTATGTTTCCTAAAAAAAGATAAATAATTCCCACAACTAAAGCTAAAGCTAAAATTATGGATTGGTAACACATTTGAATAGCCTCTTTTATATAGGTGGCTCTATCAAAACTTACAGATAACTTAAGACCATCTGGTAATGTTCTGCTTACCTCTTGTATTTTTTCTCTTATATTATTTGAAAGTGTGACTGTACTTTCATTTGTTCGAGCGTATATACCTATGCCCACGGTATTTTCATTTAAAGTATCGGGACTTTGAGCTTTAAATAATGTTTTTTCAGATACAGGACCATAACGAACGTCTCCAAGGTCACTTAAAGTTATAGTTTTACCTTTAATCTTCTTAATAGGAAGTTTTTTAATAGAATTAATATCTGTATAAGTTTTTCCTAAATCAAGGGTAAGATCAACATTATTTGCTTCTATAGTTCCTGCAGGTACAGCAATATTATTTTTTCTTATAGAGTTTTCAACTTCCCTTATATCTAAATCATTAGCACTAAGTTTGACCGGATTAAGATATACTCGCACAGCTTTTTCATTTATTCCACCAACAATAACTCGTCCAGTTCCAGGAACAGAACTAAAAGCATCTACTAAGTTTCTTTTAACATAATCACCTATGTCTAAAGAGTCCCAAGTTGTACTACTCACCGATAACCACATACTTGTTGAAAAGCCTGCGGAAGCTTTTCTTACTTCAGGTGCTTTACTATCCTCAGGCAAATTATCAATTACTCTTGCTATTCTTTCTCTTATGTCATTAGCGGCATCATCAATATCAATACTAGTAAAAAATTCTATTTTTATTGTGCTTCTCCCAATTTCAGAAAGTGTGTCTATTGATTTAATTCCTTCAGCACCTCCAACAGCTAATTCAATTGGTTCAGAAATTTCTGATGCAATAATTGAAGGACTTGCGCCTGTATATTTTGTGGAAATAACAACTTCAGGTGGTTGAAGATTTTTTGGAAGTTCTCTAGTACTTAGTTCGAAAAAAGTATAAAGACCAAAAACAACAAGCAGTAAAGAAAACACTGCGCTTAAAACTGGTCTCCTTATATTAAGCAAACAAAAATTATGCATTTTATCTATTTTGTAAGAGGCCTAACAGTCATTCCGTCAGCAAGTCTTGCCAAACCTTCTTTAACAACTTTCTCATTAGCATTAAGACCTTCTAAAACTTCTAGATTACCATCTTTTCTTATACCTGTTACAACTTCAGTCTTTTTAATCTTGTTGTTATCTAAAATTTTATAAACGAATTTTTTTTCATCCTCAAAAATAATACTAGTATCTGCTACAGAAAGAGCTTCTTTTTGGTCATAAAGAAGTTCAATATCTAAAAGCGATCCAGGAAGTATTTCAAGGTTCGAATTCTTAATTTGTGCTCTGGCTAAAATACTTCGTGTTTGCGCGTCGACTCGTGAAGCATGAGAAATAATTACTCCATTGTACAATTTATCTTTGTACGCTAGGAATTTTGCGTTTACTTTAAGACCTTTTTTTAAAATAGCGGCATAAACTTCTGGTATTTGTAAATCACAAAGTATTCTTTTAGAGTCATCAAGAGTTACTATTATCGAATCTGTCCCAAGTATCGACGAACTTATACCTCTTGTTCCAATATTACCAGCAAATGGGGCTGTAATAGTTTTATTTTGAAGTTTTGCTATTACCCCACCTTTTTTAACAGCTCTAAATTTTATATCCTCTAGTAGCTCACTTTTATTAATTTTAAATGAGGTTGTTTTGCTGCTTAAAGCAGTACAGTAGCTTTCTATCGTTTTACTAAAACCTTTCTCTGAAACAATTTCTACTACTACTCCGGGCGGTGGACGTTTACTGAATTTCTTTTTGAAATAAACCCCCATTGCCGTTCTACCACCGATCACAGTAGCGACTATGATGAAAAATATTATTATTCCTATAGTTACTTTTTTAGATCTTTTCATTCTTTTCCATATTCTGACCAAGAGCCATCATAAATCACAGCATTTTTATCACTTATTAGAGAATATGCCATACCTAAAACACAAGCAGTCATTCCGGAACCACACGTAAAGACCATGGGTTTAGAAATATCAATGTCATTTTGGTTAAAAAGATTAATTAATTCTGACTTAGATTTGAATGTATTTGTATTTTTATCAATACATTCTTGAAAAGGAATATTTTTTGAACCAATTATGCACCCTTTCTTTAGACCAGGTCTTGGTTCTTCAACTTTTCCTGCAAATCTATCACGACTCCTAGCATCTACTATTTGAAATAATGAATTTTTAATATTTTCATCTATTTGTTTTTTATTTTTTATCAATTCTGCTTTTTCCGTGACAGAGTATTTTTTGTTAGGGTTTAATTTATCAATGCTACTAAATTTTCCAAGATCTTGGTTTATTTTATTATCAGTAGGTCTGTTTTCATTTAACCATTTTTTCATTCCTCCATCCAAAACAGAAACTTTTTCATGTCCAAAATACTTAAGAGCGAACCATAATCTACAAGAACTATAAATATCGCTATTATCATAAACAATTATGTGATCATTGTTTTGAATTCCAAAAGACCATAACATTCTAGTCCAATAGTCTGAGTTTGACATCATGTGAGGGTATGGTGAATCCTTGTCTGAGTGTTCGTTGATATCCCAAAATATTGCCCCAATAATATGTTTTTGTTCATATTCTTTTATTGCATCTCTATTAGTTGATGGCATGTGCCAGGAAGCATCAAATATTTTCACAGCATTTAAATTTTTTTCGAGCCATTCTGTTGAAACTAAATTCATAATATACCTTTCCTTTTTAAGTAATACTGATGATATTCTTCAGCAGGCTGATAAAGTTTTTCTTCTGAAATATTAGTTACTACTTTTCCATTGAATTTTTTGTTGAATTCCTCTTTTATTTTTTCTGCAATTTTTTTTTGACTTTCATCTTTATAAAATATTTCTGATCTATACTGTGTCCCTATATCTGGTCCCTGCCTATTTAATTGTGTCGGGTCATGAATTTTAAAAAAAAATCTTACTAATTCATCATATGAAATTTCGTTTTCATCAAACTCAACTTTTATAGTTTCTGCATGGTTTGTTGAACCTGAACAAACTTTTTCATAGGTTGTATTTGGGTCATTACCACCGCAATAACCAACCTCAGCCTTTTTTACACCTTTAATTTTTTCAAATTCTAATTGTGGGCTCCAGAAACATCCAAGAGAAAAATAAGCAGTTTTCATTGTTTTAAAATTCTAATATGTTATTTCAATTAATTAAAGGTGGTAAAATGCTCTCAAAATCCCAATTAGCAATTATTTACATGATAGCTAGCGTAGCATGCTTCAGTATTATGGATATTATTGTAAAATATTTGAAAGACGCACCTTTTGGCCAAGTCCTTTTTATGCGATTTGCGTTTGGTATGATTCCAATAGTTCTTCTAATCCCTCGCGAAAAACTTTCCACTTTTTATAAAACTAAAAGACCAGGACTTCATGCTTGGAGAGCAATATGGGGAGCAATAGCAATCGTTGCTTTATTTATTGGCATTAGAAATGTGCCGCTGGCTGATTGTATATCTTTAACTTTTTTAGGTCCTGTTTTCGTAACTATATTATCTGCACTTTTTTTAGGTGAAAAAATTAGAATGACAAGAATTTCTGCAATTATTCTAGGAATAATTGGTGGATTAATTATTATAAAACCAACATTTCACCAATTTAATTTATTTTATTTTATGCCTTTAATTTTTGCTTTTGGTTTTGCTCAGGTAGCTTTATCAATTAAATCTTTATCTAAAACTGAACCAAATTATTTAATAGCTTTTTATTTTTCATTATTATCAATGATAATTGGTCTTTGTACTCTAGTTAATGGTTGGATTTGGCCAACATTATATGAGGCTGTTCTATTTGTGATATTAGGTTTGGCTGGTGGTTACGCTAATATTTTACTAACACAGTCGCTGAGGATGGCAGACACTGGGCTTGTTACCCCAATTAAATACTTATCATTAGTCTTTGCTGCTACCGCAGGTTATTTTATTTTTGGAGAATCTCTGAAATTAACAACTTTAGTTGGTGCTGGATTTATAGTCGTTGGTACGTACATAATTTTTAGAAGAGAAGAAACTCTTAAAAAACAGGTGGTTCCTCCAAGATATGAAACCTAAGTGGTGGAATAAAGCCAAAAAACAACTAAGTAAGCGCGATGTAGTAATGAAAAAACTTTTAAGTGTTTACAAGGGGCACCTAACTACAAGAAATAATTTTTTTTATTCTTTAACCAGATCAATTATTTCGCAACAGATATCAGTTTCCGCAGCAGACTCAGTTTTTTCAAAATTTGAGAAAAAATGTAGGGGTAAAATAAACCCAAAAATTGTATCGAAATTGAGCATAACAGATCTTAGGAGATGCGGCCTGAGTAGGATGAAAGCATTAGGTATTAAAAGTTTGGCTGATAAACTTTTAGATAAATCTTTTAATCCAAAATTAATAATAAAAATGTCTGATGAAGAGGCAATTAATTACCTTTCAACTTTAAGACAAATTGGAAGATGGTCTAGTGAAATGGTGCTAATCTTTTTTTACAATAGGCCAAACATATGGCCTGTTCAGGATATTGGTTTATTAAGGGCAATTTCAAATAATTATAAAAAAAAATACTTACCTCCCAAATCTTTTGTGAATAAACTACAAAAAAAGTTTTCACCATATTGTACTCTCGCTGTAATGGCATTGTGGTATTCAGTAGACAATGAACCTGTACAGTATTAGATTTAAACAATGACAGAAAAACTAATTATTTCTTGGGATGATTATAATAAGACCGTAGAAAAATTAGCACTAATGGTTCACGAAAGTGGTTATAGGCCAACTTTGTTAGTAGGTATCATGCGTGGGGCTGCACCTATGATAGATGTTCTAAGTAGAGTTTTTAAATTAAAATGTGCTTACTTAGCTGTAGAGTCTTATAGTGGCAAAGGTGTTGAGGACGAGCAGGGCGATATTGTTTTTTCAAGAGAAATGAGTTCAATTGCGAAAAATATGGGTGGAAAAATATTATTATGTGATGATTTATCTGATACAGGTATTACTCTAAATAAAAGTGTTGATTGGTTAAAAAAGTACAATCCAATAAAAGATAAAATCGAAGATATTAAAACAGCAACTCTTTGGAAGAAAAAAAAATCTACCTTTGAACCAGATTATTGTGCAGTTAAACTAAAAAATGATCCATGGATTGTTCAACCATTTGAACATTACGAAGAAATAAGGATTGAAGAAATTGCAAAAAAGCATAAAAAAAAGGGTTAAAACTAAGTTTAACCCTTTTTCTTTAAAAATTAATTATTCTAAACTGAAAAGCTTAAAACACTTAGTACTGCTACAACCCAAATCGCAGGTGATGTTTTTGCTGCATTTCCGCTTAGGATTTTTATAAGCGCGTAGGCTATAAATGCTAGAGCTATACCGTTCGAAATAGAATATGTAAGCGGCATAGTTATCATTGCAATTACAGCCGGAGCTGCTTCTGCAATATCATCCCACTCAATATCAGTAATATTTCTAACAAATAAAACCGCAACATACACAAGCGCTGCACCATCTATTTCTTTAGGTAAGCTAGTTGCTAAAGGTGCAAAACCAAGACATAAAAGAAATAGCACTCCAATTACTAATGAAGTCATACCAGTTCTTCCGCCAGCTTTTACTCCAGCACCGGACTCAACGTAACTTGTTACAGTCGTCGTCCCCATGAAAGCTCCAGCCACTGTACCAGCGCTGTCAGCAAGCATTGCTTTATCAATATCTTCAACTTTATTTCCTTTTATTTTTCCAGAAACGTTTGCTACTGATGTCAAAGTTCCAGCAGTATCAAAAAAGTCAATAAAGAAAAGTGTGAATATTACTGTCAATCCACCCCCTGATAAAACTCTTCCAGTGCTAAAACCTTCTACAGCATCAAAAAGATAACTCATTGATGGAGGAGCTGAAAAGATACCATTAAATTTTGCTAATGATTTTCCACCCTCTATTGTAGCTCCAGTCCAGTCCCACATTGGTAGCCAAGCAAGAACGCTGAAAACTAAAATCCCAATGATAATATTTCCTTTTACTTTCATTTTTTCTAAAACAATCATTACTACAAGAGCTAAACAGCCTAAAAGAACTAACGGGTTTTTAATGTCTCCCAAAGTAACCAAAGTTACTGGATGATCACCAACAACGCCCATAATTTCTAGACCAATGATTGATAAGAAAAGACCAATACCTGCTCCAATTCCAAGTTTTAAACTTCTAGGAATAGAATTTATGATCCAAGCTCTTATTGGCGTAAGAGATATTAATAGGAATAGTATTCCGGCTAATAACACCGTTGCTAATGCTTCAGCGGGTGTATATTTCATTCCGCCAACAACACCGAAGGCAACAAAAGCATTTATACCCATACCAGGGGCTAATCCTATCGGCCAAGTTTTTCCATAAAATGCCATAATAAAACACGCAATGGCAGTTGCTACTATTGTAGCTGTAAACACACCTCCAAAGTCAAAAAATCCTTTTTCTGTTCCGGCGAACTCTCCAGAAAGAATAAACGGATTTAAAAACATAATGTAAGCCATAGTCAGGAATGTTGTTACCCCGGCCACAACCTCAGTATTGAAAGTGGTTTTGTGCTTTTTATATTCAAAATATTTATCAAGCATGATTTTCCTCTTTCTGTGATTAAAATATAAAAAAAGTTTTATGTGATTCTTCTTTCACAATCTAATGAAAAAGGCACAATACAATGATCTGTTTATTTATATATGTATTTAAAGTTGTATTTCTGTTTATAATTTTTAGTGTATTCTACAAAAAGTTGAATCATGAAAAAAAGACATCTAATTTTTTTATTTGTAATATTTTTAGCATTTCAGAGCTGTAAAACGGTAAGCAACAAAGTTGATGAAACAATTTCAGAAGAAGAAAAAAAATTAAGCAAATTTTTAAATAAAACAACAGAAGAACTTAAAATAGAGTTTGGTGAACCTGATTCAATTGAAATTACAGACAAACAAAATAAAAATTTTGTTTATCTCAAGTCAAAATTAAAAATTAAATGTGAAAGAAGGTTTGAGATAAGCCCAAAAAATATTGTTGTGGGTTATAGCAGTAAGAATTGTTTCTAATTTAGATTTTGTTTGCTACTTTTAAAGCAAAAGCATAATCGAAAGCTATGTCTTCGATGATATTTTTTCTTCCTGACCTAGAACCATGGCCTGCATCCATTTCACATTTAAAAAGTAGTAAATTATTGTCAGTTTTATAATCCCTAAGTTTTGCGCAATATTTTGTTGGTTCATCAAATAAAACTCTTGAATCTGAAAGGGATGTGGTAATTAAAATATTTGGATAATCTTTTTTTTCAATATTATCATATGGGGCGTAAGAACGAATATATTCAAAATGATCTTTATTATTTTTTGCGTCTCCAAATTCTAATATCTCCCCTGGTGTTAATGGAAGAGAATGATCCATATTTGTTGTTAAATTATCTACAAAAGGAACAGCCATTATAGCTCCTAAAAAAATGTTTGGCTCTTGATTGACTACATTTGAAACCAAAAGACCGCCCGCAGATCCTCCGTAAGCTATTATTTTTTTTCTACTAGTATATTTTTTTTGGATTAAGAATTTTGCACAACTTATAAAATCAGAAAAAGTATTTTTCTTATTCATCATTTTTCCTTCTCTCCACCAAGCCATACCTCTTTCAAGACCACCCCTAATATGGCAGGTCGCCCAAATTATATTTCTATCAATCAAAGAAAATTTTGATGTTGAAAAGTTTGGCGACATTGAACTTCCATAACTTCCGTATCCATATAATAATAAATTTGCACTACCGTCTAATTTAGTATTTTTGTGATATGTAATAGTAATTGGTATTTCTCTTCCATCGTGACTAGGACAATTTATTCTTTCTACAACGTAATTTTCTCTCTTGTGTCCCGATGGAACCTCTTGTTCTTTAACAAGTTTTTTTTCTTTTGTTCTTAAATTATATTCAAAAGTTCTGGATGGTGTTTTAGGTGATTCATAACCAATCCTTATAACGTCAGTATCTTTATCTTTTTGCATTAAACTTATACCTGAAGTAATTACCTTTTCATCATCAAATAAAAGTTGCTCTTCTTTATTTGTTTTTACATTTCTAATAAAAATCTTTTGTAAGGCATCTGAAACTTCACCTCTAATAATCCAATTTTTTAAAAACGTAAGACCTCCCACTAAGACACCATTCTTTGCTGGAACAAAATCTACCCAATCCCCAAGTTTTGTCTGAGGACATCTTGCTATTCTAAAATCTTCTGCATCTTTATTTGTCCAAATCCACCACCATCCACCAAAACTATCTACAGTGTATTGAATACCCTCTTCCCTTTTTATAATTATTTTTGGTTTAAATTCTTTTTCATCTTTGTGAAAATAATATACCTCAGACGTTGTGTGTTCACTTGTGTCAATGAAATAATAATTTTCACAACTACTTGTGCTTATCGAGCAAGTAAATCTTTCAGATTTTTCCTCAAAAATTAATTTATCTTCTTTACTAGATGTTCCCAATATATGTTGAAAAATTTTTCTAGGTCTATGTTGTGAGTCATGCTTTCTATAAAAAAAAGATTTATCATCGAAAGCCCAAACAACACCACCGGCCGTATCCTTAATAGGATCTTCTATAATCTTATTATCTGAAATTTTCCTTAAATAAATTGTAAAATACTCGCCCCCTTTATCATCAATTGAATATGCTAATAATTCATCATTATATGAAACCTCAAGGTCACCTGTGCTAAAAAACTTTTTCCCTTTAGCTTCTTGGTCTCCATCCCAATATGTTTCTACTTTAGTATCTCCAATTTTTTTTCTTAGTTTTTTTGAATAGTTGCCTTCCTTGGTAGTTTTAGTCCAATATTCGTACTTTTTATCTTTATATGGTAAACTTTCGTCATCCAATTTAATTCTGCCTTCAATTTCCTTAAAAATTTTTTTCTGAATTTCTTCAGTATCGGCCATTTTGTCTTTTGTGTAAGCATTTTCTGACTCGATGTATTTTCTCACTTCAGGATTTACTTTGCTGGTATCTCTAAGTATTTCTAGACAATTATCTTGATGTACCCATGAATAATCATCTACCCAATTGTACCCATGACAACTTTTCTTCTCAGGTTGTTTCCTTAATCGTGGTATCATATTTTTATGAATTTATTTTTACTCATTGGAATTTGTTTAGTAATTTTATATCTTTTATTGAATTTTTTCGCTAAAGCAAGTAGCAAAAAAATCGCAAAAGGTATTAGATATATAATCTTTACAGTTGGAATTCTGTTAGCGATAGCTTTATTTATCGTTGGAAGATATGCTTTTAGTATTCCAATATTAATCTTTTTACTTCCATTACTTAAATTGAAAGGTATTGGTGGAATTTTTCAGCTTTTTCAACTCTGGAGATTGATAAGTTACCTTCGTCAGACAGGAAGGTATTCATTTAGATCAGGAACAAATTACTCGAAAGCTTCATCGAATATTTCAATTGATGATGCATATAATATTTTAGGCTGTAAAAAGGGCTGCACAAAATCTGAGGTGCTTTCAAAATATAAAAAAATTATGGCTAAGCTCCACCCAGATAGAAATGATACTGACACGACTAAACTCGCACAAATGGTATCTGAGGCTAAAGAAACTATTCTAAAAAATGACTTTAGTTAATTTAACATTGAATTTGATTTAGCTAAAACTTCATCAAAAGATATTTTATCGCTACCCAATGTATCATGTACTGTGGTATTTTTTTCTCCTACAGGTTCTATAACCTCCATTAATGAGGAATATTTGCCATATGTCATTACAGGACTATCCATAAACAATGTAAGCGTTTTGACTTTGAGTGCACAGGCTATGTGCGCAAATCCTGTATCATTAGAAACTACAAGGTCACAATTTTTTATAATAGGTAAAGTTTCTTTAATTGTTAATTTTTCAAAAGATTCACATTTGTCATCAACACCCGAATCTTTAAATTTCTTGATTAAATCAATATCCTTTATTCCACCAGCTAAATAAAATTTACATTTATGTTTTTTTTTTTAATTCTTGCGCAAGTTTAATGTAATTTTGAATATCCCATCTTTTAGTAAAACCAGATGCAGAAATACCTAAACCAACATGTTTTATATTTTTATCAAACTCATCAATACTTTTAATATTGAGATTTGGTTCAGTTGAGACTATTTCGCCAGTGACGTTTTCTGTAAATATTTTTGCACTATGAACTAAATTATCTTTTGATCTAAACAGGGGATATTGCAATATAGATTTGACCCCTGAAAATTTTGCAACTAAGTTATATCTTAAAGAACTATTAAAAATAAAAACCTTGTCAAAATTTCTTTTTTTAATTTCATTTGATAATTTAAAAAAACCCTTAATCCCATCTTTGTCTTTATCCAATATAATAATTTCATCAATATTTTTATCATTCGATAATAAATCTGAGGCTTTTGAGCTCTCTTTTACAAGTAAGCTTACCTTGGTTTTAAACTTTTTAGAAATAGCATGTATGTAGGGAAGGAAAATAATAAGATCCCCAATACCGTATCTTTGTTGAATAATAAGAATTTTCATTCTTTTTTAATTTATAGTAACTTTATATATAATATTAGGAAAAAAATATGGCAGAAACATTAAAAGGAGTGTTCGCAGCGTCTATGTCGGTATTAAAAGCCGATTTAAGTTTAGACATTGAAGCAACCTTGCACCATTCAAAAACTAATTTAGATGACAACGGAGTAGGCTCAGCATTTTTTTGGAAGTACGGGGTGTGGTCAGTTAATATCAGTTTCTGAGAAGAAAGAATTAATCAACTCTTTATCCAAAATGAAATTCAAGGAGCAAATACTTATAGGTCCTTCCTGCAATAGTTTAAGAGAAACTGTAAATATTATGAATTACGCTGTTCAAAAAGGAATGAAAAACTTTTTGGTAATGAATCCTGCTTACTACAAAAATAATGATAATGGGGTTTATAATTTTTATTCAAATATTATAAAATCTGTTCCTGAAGCAAGAATTGTACTTTACAACTTCTCGAATCTGAGTGGTTATGCTTTTTCTCAGGAAGTAACAACAAGATTAATAAAAGATTTTTCTCAAATCGTTGGCATGAAAGATAGCACTGGAAATCTTTGGAATAATTTTAAATCTAAAAATTTTTCCATGTTTGTTGGTAGCGAAAAGAAATTAATAGATAATTTAAAAATCGGTGGAGCAGGAGTCATTTCTGCCACAACCAATTTCTCTGGTTCTTTGGCTAAAAAAGTTTATGATGATTTTAAAAAAACTGGATCTTCCACTGACGATGAAAAGCTTAAAGATATTAGAAGCGCATTTGATGAAACAGGGAATTTAATTACCGCTCTTCACACTTTGAAAAGTATCGAGAATAAAGCATACGCTAATCTTCTTCCTCCTTTAGAATTGCTAAACGAAAATAAAAAAGACGATCTAATTAAAAAATTAAAAGGACTTGGAGTTCTGAATAATAAAAATATGGCTGCATAAAATGTTACTTGCTAAGGTATTATCTAAAATTTTTAAAAAAGAGAGTGGTATAGTTTTAATTGACTATTCTGGTCAAAAATATATTTGTGGAAAACCCAAAGGAGATGACCCCATTACTTTAAAATTACTTAAAAAAAATCTTAGTTGGAAACTAATTTTGAACCCTGATTTAAATTTTCCAGTAGCCTATATGAATGGCGATATTGTAATTGAGAACGCATCTTTACTGGAATTTTTAAATCTCTTATTTAAAAATTTAGGTAACGAAGAAATTACTAAGACATCTTATTATTTAAAAAAAATTTCTAGTTTATTTAAAAACCTAACCCCTAAAAGTTTATCAAAAGCCAAATCTAGCGTTCAATATCACTATGATATAGGAGGAGAAAAAGGAGAAAAACTTTACGATCTTTTTCTTTCGAAAGAGCGATTTTACAGCTGTGCCTATTGGAAATCAGATAACGAAACATTGGAACAAGCTCAGCAAAATAAAGTTAATCATATAATTAAAAAGTTAGGAAACATTAAACCTGGTAGTCGAGTAATCGATCTTGGTTGTGGTTGGGGAGGAATGGCTTTTGAACTTGCGAAGCAAAAAGGTTGTGAAGTAACAGGTATATCTCTCAGTAAAAATCAAATCGAATATTGTAGACGGAAAGCTAAAGAATTAAATTTAGATAACCAAGTAACTTTTGAATTAAAAGACTTTAGAGACGTTAAAGGAAAATATGACTACGTGACGAGTATTGGTGCGTGGGAACATTTTTTAAAAAGAAACTATTTAACTGCTCTAAAAAAAATTTACGAAATTATGAACGATAAAGGTATTTGTGTTTTGCACACAATCGGAAGTATTTTAACTCCTCAACCTAATGCGCCTTTTATTCAACGTTATATTTTTCCAGATGGTGAAATTCCACATGAGTCTGATATGGCTAAAAATATTGAAAAATCCGGACTGATCATGTCTGATCGTGAAACACTTATAAGACATTATGACAAGACTCTAGAAGCCTGGCTTAAAAGATTTTTAGAGAATAAACATATTGTGAAGGATTTGTTTGATCAAAAATTTGTTAAAATGTGGGAATTTTATCTAGCTAGCTGTAGTGCCGCTTTCAAATATAGGGATTTAGTTGTGTTTCAGTACCAACTTGTTAAAAACTTTGATGCAATACCTAGTAATCGGAGAGATTACATTTACAGTTGATGGGTATCTGCTATTAATAAAATAGCAGATGAAAAAAAAGAAAAAATTAAGAAAAATTAAAAAAAGGGTCAAAAAAACCCTTAAAAGACCAAAAATAAAGAAAAGAAAAAAACGAAAAAAAATCAAACTTAAATCGAGCAGAAAAGTTAGACCTGCTAAGATTTCTTCAAAAAAGCTTAATTTTAAAAAGCTTTTAAAACTTCCAGAGGTTCAAATTAAATTTAGCTTTAAAGACCTTTTAAAAAAAATGATTTCCCCAATTACCAATAGAATTGTTGTTTATAAAAAAAATAAAATAAAAGACCAATTAAAAAAGGCCAAGGAAATTGAAAAACAAAGAGAAATACAATCTTCTTTAAGAAAAGAACTTCTTAAAAAAGAGATAAAAGAAGAAAAACTATTAGCGAAAAAAAGGGCGGTAGAACTAAAAAGTTTTATAAGAGAAGAGCAAAAAATTATAAGGGAAAAAGAAAAAGAAAAACAAGTTAAATTTTTAGAAGAGGTAAAACTTGAAAAAAGCTTAGAGAAGTTCAGGGCTAGAGAGATAGAGGAAATAAAGGCCATTGAAAAGTATAGCTTAAATATTGAAAAGGAGGATTACAAAGATTTTCAAGATAGAATAGATCAAGTCCGTGAAAAGTATAAAGCTCTTAGAAACGAAAGGTTAAGAAAGCGGGTAGAGGAACTGGGCGTTACTCTATCAGATCAAGCAACAGTTGAAGAAATTAGAGCAAAAGAAAAAGCTTATTTAGCTCAAAGAGAGCTAATTGAGACGAGTTTGTACAGTTTTACTCGGAGTGCTACGAGCCTTGTATACCAAATAAATAAAAAATATTTACCAAAAAACGCAGATCTTTTAAGGGTTATAAATTTAGTTTATGAACAATCAGAAATCATTATCAGGGAAGACCAAGAGCAAAATGAAAATTTTTTAATACTGATTTATGTAAAAGATCAGGATTCGAAAAAAGAAATTATAGTTGAAGATAAAATCAAGAATGAGACTAGGGAATATAATCGAAATGAAATATTTAAATTTGGAGATGATTTAACTGACAGTCTTATACTTTATCTAGAGAGGATGAGAGAGAACTTTAAAAAAGCTAGTTGATTAGATCATCTAATTTTTTAATCTCACCAATTTTAAATAAAATTGCATCCTCTTTTTTGTAACCAACTTTTTCAGCATTTGCCTTGAATCTAACTGGAGGTTCCCAAATAGGTTCTAAACTTAAAATTGCTGTACCCCAATGCATTCCTATAACTTTTTTAACTTTTAAATCTTTCATTAATGACAAAAGCTCTTCAGGGTTTGCATGGGCAGTAGATTTGTCTTTGACGGGAACAATTGGATAGAAATTATAGGCGCCCAAATTTCCAAAACCCAAATCAATAGGACCAAATTTTTTCCCTAATTCTTTATAAAAAGGCGCAGGACCAGTATCGCAGGCAAAAAAGATTTTTTTATCTTTATATTCGATTAAAAAACTTCCCCAAAGGCTTCTATTCGTATTTCCATCACCCCAAATCCACCTCTTGGACCAATGTTGGCTTGGAAGCATCGTCACTGTGATTTCATCATTAATTTTAATTTTATCAAACCAATCCATTTCTTTAACAGTATCTTTTTTATACCCATTCCTTGTAAAATATTTTCCAAGTTTAAGAGGCGCAAGGACTTTAGCATTTTTGTAAGGAAAGTTTTTTATAGTACGAATACTCATGTGATCATAATGATTATGAGTTAGTAAAAATAAATTTATTTTAGGAATTTCTTTAAGAGTTAATGGAGACTCTATAAATTTTTTGGGACCAAATATCATAGGTCCATAATTTTTTTCAAAAACAGGATCAGTAATAATTGTAGTGTCTCCAAGCTTAATTATAAAACTCGCGTGGTCAAGCCACATTACATACGAATCAGATTTATGTTTTTCAAGATTTTTTAAAACTATTTGTTTATCTATTACATGTTCAGGTGGGTAATCAATCTTAAGTTTCTTTTTTTCCTCTCTAAAAACTTTCCAGTCCCATTTAAAATTAGGGTCTCTTTTAGGGCCACCCTCAAGATTTCTAAAAGCATGTAATTTTCCGTCCTTATAAATATGATGATATGGTTTTTTATCCATCGCACTTAAATTATTAAAAGAAAAAATGAAAAGTATAAATAGAAAATATTTTATCATTCGGTGTCTTTTTTATCGTTTTTAGAATCAAAGTTCACGATTAAAAAAGACACCAATAGTGCGGCAATACCAAGCAGTACAAGGCCAATGGTTATCATATTTTCTAAAGCGTTCCTAAAATTAAGATTTTTTAGCTATCTTAGGACAGTTTTGTTTAGAAATTCTTTTTCCAAAAGCATCATTACTCATAGTTTTGTCAACAGACCAAATGAATGATTTTTCATAGGCACCAGTTGATTTATCTGGACTAGTACATTTAGTACCAAGAACATAACGATTACTACAGTTTGCCAGGAATAATGCACACGTTAAAATGATAATTATATTTTTCATAAATAGAAAATAATTAGACTTTTTGTTTCAAGAGGGGCTGAAATTTGTTTTTTTTATGCGTCTAGAATAATTCTGTGCATCATTCTTCTTCCTTGAAAAGGTGTGGCTGAATGTATGACTGAGTGATTATCCCAAATAACAATTGTGTTTTTTTCCCAGAAAAAGCTAGTTTGAAACTCTTTTTTCGTTTGATGGTTGAATAAAAACTTAAGAAGATTTTTAGACTCCTCCGCACTGAGATTTTTTATGGCAATTGTGTGACCAGGACTTAAATAAAGTGCTTTTTTACTTCCAACTTTTTTTACGATTGAGTGTTCAGCTAAGAAATCTTTTGACTTTCCAGTGCCTCTCTCAGCTTCTCGCTCAAGTCTAGTAACTGATATTGGTCCTGCTGAACTAAAAATACCTACAAGATTTTCAATTTGATCTTTAGTTTTTTGATCTAATGCTTCGTAGGATGCTAACTGGGAAGCGAAAAGAGTCTGACCTTGATCTTTCTTTACTATTTTTCCCATCAGACAAGTATATTTAGGAGTTTTATTTAAATAACTACTATCCGTATGCCATCCCTCACCGTAAGATTTTCCTTTATCGTTCTCTTTTCTTTCTACAACAGTGATGCCTTTATGGTTTTCTAAATCTTTTAACATTGGATATTCTTTAATTTTACCTAGCTCTTGGGCAAATTTTAAATACTCACCTGGCTCTAAATTTTGGTCCCTGAAGCAAACAAAACCATAATTATTAAGAGCTTCTTTGATTTGGTTAATAGTTTTTGGTTCTATAGATTTAAGATCACAAGAAATTGAAGCACCAATATTGTTTTTAAACGGATCTACTTTTATATTCATTACTCACTACTAAAATAGATATCTCTATAATATGCAATAATTTTTTGTTTTGAATTATTCGAGTCTGAAAATATAGCGATAAAGTTAGTAAAAGAAATACCATGTGTTTCTTCAAGTAATTCCTTAACATTAACTTTTCGAGTATGCCATTCACCACTCTTATCATTTGATATTACATAATCTCTGCTTCCTTTTGTCCAGGGACTTTGTTGAAGAAAACCCTCTTCCAAAAAAGATGAGTGGGCTAAACTTACTAATTTTGCACCAATTTTTTTTCCATGGCCAACCATAACTCTAGCTGCCCAATCATGACCGTCCTTAGTTTTTTGATCAATAATCTCAAAATCTTTTTCGATTTTGAATGAAATATTTAAAAAAGGCATTTCCTCAAGAAGGTCTTTATCTATTTCCATACCTAGACCCGTTGCTGTTCCGTCAGCCTCAGCCTTTAAATACCACCCTTTATCATCTTTACCATTACTATAATTAGTTTTTTTTTCCAAAACCTCTTTTTTTAAGAAGTTTCATTCCTTCGTCACTAAAATCGATTCGGAATTCTTTTGAATTGACAGTTGTAAAAATACATAGAACAGATAAAAAATATGTAAAAAATCTCATGAATTACATTATTTAAATTAAAATTTGTAATTTAGCAAATACACCGTATATATAAATGTATGGATACAATACTAATTATACTTATAGTAGTTTTACTGGTTTTAAACATTTCAGTTATATTCTTCTTAATACGTAACAAACAACAAAAAACCGAGGATCCAACCCAAGCTTTTAAAAATGAATTCAATTTATTTAAAGATACGTTCAGCCAATCATTTGGAAGTATGTCAAAAGATATAGCTAAAGATATGTCAGGCGCTTTGACTAGGGTAGATGAGAAAGTGGGGGTATTTAACAAACAAGTAGAGGCTTTAAATAAAAGCCAAGATAATTTTAGTCGAATTCTTGCAGGTGTTAAACAATACGGAGTTTTAGCAGAGTTTTCTTTAGCTTCCCTTTTGAAAGATTTGTTACCCGCATCTCAGTATATTGAAAATGTAAAAATGAAACCTGATGAAACAGGAAATACAGTTGAGTTTGCAATTAAGCTTCAAGATGTTTTAGTTCCAGTTGATAGTCATTGGCCAATCGAAAAATTTAAAGAGATAGATAATGCTTACCAAGCCAAAGACAAAGAAGCATTGGCTGATGCCAGAAAAGATTTAGCTGCAGCGTTTAGAAACAAGGCTAAAGCAGTCAGTTCAAAATATATAGCACCTCCTAAGACAACAGATTTTGCAATTGTATACGCACCCACAGAAGGTCTTTTTGCTGAACTATCAAGTTACAGAGACCCTAAAACTAAAGAACTTTTACTAGAGGAACTCAGAACAAAATACAAAATCACAATTGCCGGACCTAATACATTATCTGCACTATTACAGTCTTATCATTTAGGTTTCCAAACACTAAAAGTTCAAAAACATGCAACTCAGATTTATAGTGACCTTAAACTTATATCCAGAAGATTTGAAAAACATTTTGATGGGATTATAGATTTAAGAAAAAAATTAGAGCAAGCCATGACTTCAACCGATAATTTTGGTAGAGATGCCAGATCTATAATGAATACTCTGAATAATATTAAAGATCCAGGCACAGTAAAAGAGACAGTTGAAGAAAACTCTGATAAAATAAAAGTCTTTAAATAAATAAATTTCCAATATGTCAAATTTTGTTTTTTACGATTTTGAAACTAGTTCATCCAATAAAGCCTGGGGACAAATTATTGAAATTGGAGCTATACTTACTGATGATGATTTAAATGAGTTAGATCGTTTCGAAGCGAAGTGTAGGCTAGCACCGGGTGTCATTCCTGAAGCTATGAGTTTAATAGTTTCAAACACTACTCCAAAAAGATTAAAGGAGACTAATTTATCCCATTATCAGATGGTAAGGCAGTTTGTAGAAAAATTAAAAAAGTGGGGTAAAATAACTTACATAGGTTGGAACAATATTGATTTTGACCAAATATTTTGGAGGCATACTCTTTTTCAAAGTTTAGAATACCCTTTTGCCTCAACAGTTAATGGAAATAAAGAAGGTGATCTAATAAATTTAGCTAGAGCTGCTAATCTCTACTATCCAGGTACACTTAAAAATAGGACAAATGAAAAAGGAAACCTAGAATATAAATTAGATACAATGGCCCCATTAAACGAAATTGAACATGCTGCACATACTGCTATAGGAGACTGCTTAGCTACATTAAAAATTGCAAGAATTATTAAAAAGAAAGCACCCAGTGTTTGGAATGCATCTCTTATGACTATAAGTAAGGAAGAAAGTTTAAAAGTAATTAAAAACGAAAAACTTTTTTGCACAAATGAATTTTATTACGGCAAAGTCGTTCCTTTTGTTCAGACTTTTGTTTGTCAGCATCCAATTTATCAATGGCCAAAAACTTTCGATTTAAAACATGATCCTAATATTTATATGAGTATGCCTCTAGAAGTTTTAAAAACTGAACTAAAAAAACAACCAAAAGTAATGAGAACCTGTCGACATAACAAACACCCAATTGTTATGAATCCATCCTACATAGATAATTTTGATGCATATAAAATGATTGGAATAAAAAAACTGAGGGAAAGAGCTGAAATAGTAAAAAAAAATAAGGAATTTTCCGAAAAAGTTGAATTAATTTTAAAAGACGAGGCACTTGAGAAGGCAGAAACAAAATCTCAAGAAGATATATATGAAGAGGAAAGTCTATATAACTTTCCACCACCTGAAGATAATAAGATTTTAAGCGGTTTTCACGAGGTAGATTGGGAAAAAAAATTAGTTTATTTACAAAAATTTAAAGATAAAAGACTTCAATATTTTGGAAAAAAAATTATTTACCAAGAAAAACCAGACCTTTTATCAAAAGAGGATTATGACGAAATACACGGGACAATCGTAAAAAGAGTTTTGTCAACGACTGATAATAAGAAGTGGAATACTATACCAAGGACATATAAAGAAATTGATGATTTGCGAGCTAAATTTGAAAAAAACAAAGCAATTGAAAAACTTAAAATGCTGGAAGACATTAACGCATACGTTGAAGAATTAGAAAAGAACTACTCAAGACCGTAGTTGACATTTAAAAAAAAACACATATCTATAAATTATGCCAACAAAAAAAGTCACCGACGATAATTTCGATACAGAAGTAATAAAATCTCAAAAACCAACTGTAGTTGATTTTTGGGCAGAATGGTGTGGACCATGTAAACAAATTGGGCCTATCTTAGAGGAAATATCAGATGAAATGTCGAACGAGGTTGTGATCGCTAAACTTAATATAGATGAGGAAGTTAATACTGGAACAAAGTTTGGAATCCGGGGAATTCCGACTATGTTATTATTTAAGGCAGGCGAACTTAAGGCTACAAAAGTTGGAGCAACTACAAAATCTAATATTGTTTCCTGGATAAAAGAAAATATTTAGTTAACTCCTAAAATATACCCAGCAAGATATAAGCTGCCAAATATCACTACTACACACCTTTCTTTTTTGGGAATACTATTCAAAGCCTGACGAATATTTCTTGAACTAATTGTATTAAAACCATTTTCAAGAGCAATTCTCTTTAATTCATATGGGTTGGATGAGTTTGGTTCATCTGGAATTTGTATTGTAATTAACTTTTTAAAATTACCTTTAAAATTTTTAATAAGTTTTTCTGGACTTTTATTTTTAAGACACCCCCAAATTCCATAAATTGGCACTTTAATTTTTCTTAGGTGATTAGCTAAATTTTTCGTAGAAGCATCACTATGGCAACCATCTACTAAAATTTTATAATTTTTATTTTTAGTCAGTTTACCTTTTATATAATTTACACGACCTTCAAATTTAATTCTTGGAACTGTTTTTTTGATAATTTTAGGTTTAACACCTAGGTCTAAAGCAACTTTTATAGCTAATCCAACATTATCCCATAAT
>CACFQM010000007.1 GCA_902568425.1 uncultured Pelagibacteraceae bacterium
AAATAATATTGAATAATTCTCGTGGGATTAATGAATTTATTTCTGAATACTCAAAAAAATTAAATATACCTTGTTATATGATATCCCATGGAACATTAACTGAAAATGAAAATAAATATTCAAATATATATAACAATATTATTGCGGAGGAAGTCACATCTAAATACGCTACTAATTGTGTTCAGTCAAAAATTGCTCTTAATTATTTCAGAAAAAATTATAAAAAAGAAGAATACAAAATTACAGGAAATTTAATTTTTTCAAATACCAAACCCAAATCTAAAAAATATTTTATGTACGCAGTCACTACAAGAGATTTTATGAATATGCAATTTTACGGGATAGAATTATTTAATGAATTTTATGACAATCTAAGAGATTTGAATGATCTTGCCAAAGAATTAAAAATAATTATATATGTAAAACCTCATCCTCAAATACAAAATCAAACCAAGAATTTGAAAAAAGAGTTTAGTCACCTTTATTTTTCAAATAAATCTATCGATGCATTGTTAGAGAACTGTATCGCAACAATTAGTTTTTCATCAACTGTTATTGAGGACTCCTTAAATTCATCTGTTCCAGTCATTCTTTATGATAGGTCTAAAAGATACAATCATTGTGAGAATTTTAATTTAAAAATAAATAGCAATCTAGCTTTGATGTATGCAAAAAATCTATCTGATCTAAAACAGAAAATTAAATCTTGTTATAATTTAAAAAGCTCTTTTTCTGATTTTATATACAAAAAAAAAGAATCATTAGATTTTTTATATTAATGAAAAAATTAATTAAAATAACAGTTTTGGGTGGAAGCGGATTTTTAGGTTCTGCTTTAAGTGATTATTTATCCTCAACAAATAAGTTTAAAATTATTATTTTAGACTTAAAAAGAAAAAAGAAATTGAAGAAAAATCAAAAGTTTATTCAAGGAAATATATTAAACATAAAAAAACTTGAGCATGCTATTCGAGGTTCAGAATATGTTTTCAATTTTGCTGCATTAGCAGACCTAGATACGTCAAAAGATAAACCTTTTGAAACAGCCAATATTAATATTATTGGCACAATAAATAGCCTCATCGTTTCAAAAAAATTTAGAATTAAGAAGTTTATTCACGCAAGTTCAATCTATGCAAATAGTGAACAAGGGGGTTTTTACGGTGCAAGCAAAAAGGCAGCCGAAGATTATGTCGAAAGATTTTATAAAAAATTTGGATTAAAATATTCAATTTTAAGATTTGGGTCACTTTATGGAGTAGATGCTGGAGACAATAATGGTATTAACTTAATTATTGATAAATTTTTAATTAAAAAAACTTTAACTTATAACGGAAAAAGATCTTCAGCCAGAAGATACATACATATAGATGATGCCTGTGAAGCTTGTTTGAAATCCATAAAAAAAAAATATGACAATAAATATTTAGTTGTTACTGGTAGAAAAAAAATTCAAATCGTCAAAGTCATGAGGTATTTAGCAGATATTTTTGAATATAACAAAAAAATAAAGTATAAAAATCTTGAGATTGAGGGACATTATTCGCAAGAACCCAAACCTTTTTCTCCAAGAAAAGGAATGAATTTGTTCATAAATAAGTATAAAGATTTTAAAAGCGAACTTGTAAAACTTATAAAAGAAAGGAAGTTATTATTATGATAGTAGCTTTGATGATGGGTAGAGCTGGTAGTAAAGGTCTAAAAAATAAAAATTTAATCAAAATTAAAGGTAAAAGACTATTTGAATATCCTCTTATTGCATCAATAAAATCGAATATTATAGATAAAATTTTTGTGACAACAGATTGCAATGTAATCAAGAAAGTTTCAAAAAAATATAAAGCTGAAATAATTCATAGACCAAAATATTTATGTGAGTCTAAAGCATTGGGCGAAAAAGTTTATGAGCATGGATATGATGAAATTAAAAAACGTTTGGGTAAAAGCGTAAAAATTGAGTTTGTAGTCTTACTTATGGCAAACTCACCCACAATAAATACCAATATTATCAGAAAAGGAATTAATTTTTTACGGAGAAATAAAAAATTTGACTCAGCAGTTTCAACTTCAATTTATAATATGTGGAGTCCACTTAGAGCCAGAAAATTAAATAAAGATGGATCTTTAAAACCATTTGTCCCCTTCAAAACTTTCGGTGATCCAAAAAAACTTAATTGTGATAGAGACTCACAAGGCGATGTTTATTTTGCAGACATGTCTGTCTCTATAGTCAGACCTTATTGTCTAGAGAATATGAATAAGGGATTATTACCACAAAAATGGATGGGTCGAAAAATAGCAGCAATTAAATCTGAGGGAGGCCTCGATGTAGATTTTGAATGGCAATTACCCCAAGTAAAATTTTGGATTGAAAAAAATTATGAGTGATGAAAAACTAAACAAAATAGAAAAAGTTAATACTTATAATAAACATAATAGTTTTTTTTCATTTAGCTCAATAAGTAAAGACAAGGATAATCTAAAAATATTAGACAGGATAAATTCAGTTTATAAAGAAAAAAAAGGATTTTCTATTTTAGACGGTAATGATTTAAAAATTTTAGAAAAAGTAATAAAAGATCTTAACAATAAGGAAATTAACCAAAGTAGCAAAGAAATATTTAGACTTAGTAGAAATGTGATTGATGAATTGATATCTTTAAATGACGATCAAATCTCAAAATATTTAGTGCATAGATATCGATATGAAATTTATCCAATAATAAAAAAAATTGATAATTATCCTCCTTATTTACAAATCGAACCCTCATCAATATGTAATTACAGATGTGTATTTTGTTTTGAAACTGACAAATCGTTTACAAATAAAAAAAATGGATTTATGGGAAAAATGAGTGTTGAACTTTTCAAACAGATTATAGATCAAGTTGTTGGAAAGGTTGAATTTTTATCATTAGCATCCAGAGGTGAGCCGCTAGCAAATCAAGACATTAGCGAAATGTTGAATTATTGCAGGGGAAAATTTTTAAATTTAAAAGTTAATACAAATGCATCATTAATGGATGAAAAAAAAATTCATTCAATTTTATCTGGAGGAGTTAAAACTATTGTTTTTTCAGCTGATGCAGCTGACGAGAAATTATACGCCAAATTAAGAGTTAATGGAAACTTAAATAAAGTTTTAAAAAATATAGAAAATTTTCAAAATATCAGAGAAAAAAAATATTCAGATCTAAAAATAATTACTAGAGTATCAGGTGTTAAATTTTCCGAAGAGCAAAATTTTGATGAAATGATAAAATTATGGAGTGGCCTTGTGGATCAAGTCGCATTTGTAGATTATAATCCATGGGAAAATTCGTATACAAAACCGGTTAATAAAATAGAAAATGCCTGCTCAGATTTATGGCGAAGAATGTTTGTATGGTGGGACGGTAAAGTAAATCCATGTGATGTTGACTACAAATCTTATCTTTCAGTGGGCAATATAAAAAATGATACAATTAGCAAGTTATGGACTTCTGATGTTTATAATGATTATAGAAATAAACATCTTTCTAAGCAGAGATCACAAATAAGCCCATGCAATAGTTGTACAGTAATATGAAAAAAATTAAATCTGTTTTAATTTTAGGAGCAAGTTCAGATATCGGTATTTCTGTAGTTAAAAAATTTACTAATGAAGGTTGGTATGTATTTGCTCACGGTAATAAAAATACTAAACAATTGAAAAAACTCAATAACTTAAATAACAAAATTAAAATAATTAAGTCAAACTTAAATAATACAAAAGATATAAAAAAATTAATAAAAGTTATCTCTAATAGAAAAATAGTTTCCTTTGTTAATCTAGTAGGTTATTTAGATAACATTAGTTATTCAAGAACTGATTTAAAATCTTTAATAAAATCTTTAACCATAAATACTTTAGCACCTAATTTAATTAAAAGATCTCTTATAAAAAATATGGAAAAACTTAAATTTGGCAGAATTTTGCATCTTAGTAGCATTGGTGTAAAGTATGGTGGAAGCGATTTCACTTATAATTATTCCTTTTCTAAACATGCCTTAGAATATATTCCTTCATATTTTAAGAAACTTACAAAAAAAAATATTTTGACTAATGTACTAAGAGTAGGGGTAGTTAACACAAAACTACTTAGAAAGATTAGAGGGAAAAATATTAGAATAAGAAAAAATTTAATACCAATAAAAAGACTGGCAAATACAAAAGAAATTAGTGAAACAATTTACAATTTAGCGTCTGAAAAAAACACTTACATTTCAGGTGAAATTATCGCAATTGCTGGCGGAGAGTAGTGAGTCTAAAGAATTCCCAATTATTTTTAGTCAATCAAATTAAGAGTTTAATTAAAAATTCAAAAGCTAAAGGTTTGCCAATCTTTAGACTAGGAACTTTTTACTTTGCCCCATTTGGCGAGTCATTAGGTTATGCTAAAATTATTTATAAACAAAATAAACTAAGAGGTATATTTTTAAATATATTAATATTTTTAAAAAGTATTTACAAAATATCTTTTTTGGGTAAATTCAAAATAATTAAAAATATAAAACTAAATAATTATAAGATAATTATTTTTAATTGGGCTTATTTAAAAGATTTCGATAAATCTGGAAATTTTAAAGATAAGCACTTTAACGTAAATTCAAAAAAACATCAGAGTATACTTTGGATTTTAGTGATGTTAGATAAAAAAATACCAAAAAAAATTGGAAACAATATAGTTTTGATAACAAATGCAAATAATAAACTTAACTTCAGAATTTTATGGAATGCTTTAAAAAAATCTTTTAAAAAAGGTTCTATTTCATATTTTTATCACGAAGCCTCATATTTTTCTGCTTTAGCTGATTTTATCTATAATAAACTTGACGAAATAGTAAGTAACAAAACTAGAAAAGTATTGATGCCTTATGAAGGTCAACCTTTCCAGAATGCAATTTTTAAAAAGACTAAAAAAATTAATCAAACAATTAAAACAATTGGTTTCGTTCACTCATTTCCAGTTGGGTTACCATTAAATTTAATCAAAAAAGATGGTTCACCCGAAAAAATAATCGTTTCAGGTGAGTCACAATCTTACTGTCTAAATAATTTTTTAGGATGGGAAAAAAAAGAAATCAAAATTCTTCCTTCAACCAGGTTTATAAAGTCTAAAGAAAATGAAATGAGAAATAAAATATTTCTTCCTATATATCTTCATTCGTCTAAAAATATCCTAAATCAATTAATTATTTTAATACAAAAATTAGAAATTAATATATCTAACTTTGAAATAAAAAATCATCCTAGCTGTACCCAATCAAAAAAACATATTAAACTAATAAATAACATAAAAAAAATTATGTATAGCTCTAATTCAAATAAAAATAAAAAAAGTATATCTATTTTTATTGGCGCTACTGGATCAGTTATTGAAGCACTAGAAAGAAATGTAAATTTAATTCATATTTGTGAGAACCCAACCTTAGAATGTTATTCAGAAAAATTATGGAAATTTATTAAAACTGATGAAATAAATAAAAATATTTTTAAATACAAGGCCATCGAAAAAAATAAATTGATTAAATTTGGCAAAAATGCAAATCTATTTAGAAAGTATCTTTAGAAAAACGTGAAAAAAATTTTAATTATGGGTTTGCCTGGTTCAGGTAAAACCACGCTTGCATCTAAATTGGTTTCTATTTTAAAAGCCAAATGGATAAATGCGGATAAAATAAGAAAAAAATCAAAAGATTGGGATTTTTCTGATGAGGGTAGAAAAAGACAAGCTAAAAGAATGTCTGATTTTGCTGATAAATATAAAAAAGATGGATACTATGTCGTTGCAGATTTTATTTGTCCTACGCCACAAACTCGTAAATTATTCAATCCTGACTTTATGATTTGGGTAGACACGATTAAGAAAAGTAGATTTAAGGATACAAATAAAATTTTTGTTAAACCCAAGAGATACGATGTGAAAGTAACAGAAAAAGACTCTGAAATTTGGGCCATCAAAATAGCAGATCAAATAAAACCTTATAAATGGGATAATAAAAAACCAACTATACAAATGCTAGGTAGATGGCAACCCTGGCATGAAGGCCACTATGCCTTATTCAAGGAAATAATTAAGAAGACTGGACAGGTAAACATAATGGTTAAAGATGTAAAAGGAATAGGAGACAATCCATTTGATTTTAAAACTGTTAAAAAAAATATTGAAAATGCCTTGAAGGATTTCAAAAATCGCATAAAAATTTCTTTAGTGCCTAATATAACTAATATATGCTATGGTAGAAAAGTGGGTTATAAAACTGAAAAAATTATTTTACCAAAAGAAATTCAAAAAATTTCAGCAACAAAGATAAGAAATAGAATGCGTAAGGAAGGAAAATTAAAATGATGTCTGATATAAAATTTTTAAAAGAATACTTTAAAAATTTAAAAGAATTGTTAAACAATGAAAATTATTTTGAGGAATTAGTTAAGGTTAAAGATATTTTGAAAAAAACTCATTCAGAGGGAAAAAAAACTATGATTTTTGGAAATGGTGGTAGTGCAGCAATAGCTAGTCATTTTAGTGTCGATTTAACAAAAAACGCAAAAGTCAGATGCACAAACTATAACGAGTCAGACTTACTCACATGTTTTTCAAATGATTTTGGGTACGAGAGATGGGTAGAAAAGGCAATAGACTTTTATGGTGATGAAGGAGATTCACTAATATTAATTTCAGCTGGAGGAAATTCTCCAAATATGATCAATGGTGCCAACCAAGCTCGAAAGAAAAAAATTAAAAAAATTATTACATTCACAGGTAATAGCGAAGGTAATAAATTAAAAAAACTTGGTGACATAAACTTTTGGGTGAACAGTAAAGCATATAATCATATTGAAAATGTTCACCAAATTTTACTATTATCTTTAGTTGATCTAATTATAGGTAAAACAGAGTATCCCCCAAACTAAAAAATAAATTGAAAAATAACAATTCTTTCTTAAAAAGTTATAAAAACTTAAAGGTCTTAGTTACTGGCTCAACTGGATTTAAGGGATCTTGGTTATGTTATTGGTTATTCTTATTAGGATCAAAAGTGGTTGGTGTAGGTCTTAAACCTGAAAAGGACTCAATTATATTTGATAGTTTAAAATTAAAAAAGAAAATTAAACAATACTTTATAGATATTAAAGATTTTTATAAAATTAATAAAATTATCAAAAGCGAAAAACCAGACATCATTTTCCATCTCGCAGCTCAATCTATTGTCTCTACTAGCTTTACAAATCCATTAGAAACATTTGGAACAAATATTATTGGAAGTACAAATATTTTGGAAAGTTTAAGAAGAAATAAAATTTCAAATTTGGTCTATATAACTTCAGATAAATGTTATTTAAACCTTGGAACAAAAGATAGTTTTAAGGAAAGTGATTTATTAGGTGGCCTTGATAATTATTCATCTTCGAAAGCAAGCGCAGAGTTAGTTTTTGCATCATATTTTGATAGCTATTTCAAAAAGCAAAAACAATTGTCTATTGGCAGTGCTAGAGCCGGGAATGTAATAGGTGGTGGCGATTTTAAAAAAGATCGAATAGTTCCTGATGTTATTAAATCGCTTAAAAGAAAAAAAAATATAATTCTAAGAAACCCAAACGCGACTAGACCCTGGCAACATGTTTTAGAGCCATTGAGTGGATATTTGTCTTTAGGAAAAATGTTAATGAATAGAGAACTTAAATCAAACATTACACCAAGTTGGAATTTCGGTCCGTATAAAAGAAATTGCAAAAAGGTTATTTCGATAGTTAAGTTACTAACCAGAGGATGGGGAAATAGTAAAGTAAAAATATTACATAAAAAAAGCAAAAAATTTCATGAGTCAAAATTACTAAGTCTAAATATAAATAAAGCTAACAAAGAATTAAAATGGCAACCAAGACTTAATTTAGATGAAACAATAAATTTTACAATTGAATGGTATAAAAGTTATCTTTCAGGAGAAGATGTTGAGGATATTACTAATTATCAGATAAAATATTTTATAGATAAATAGCATAATGAGTAATTGCAGGATTTGCGACAATAAAATTAAAAAAATTATAGACTTTGGAAAAATTGCCCTAGTTGGTAATTTTTTAAAAAAAAAAAGAAAACAAAAAAAATACAAAATTAGTCTCAATTATTGTGTGTCATGTAAGCATGTTCAAATTTCTGAAAAACTTAATCCACATTTGCTTTTTAAAAATTACCTTTGGGAAACAGGAATTTCTAAGAGTAATATTCACATATTAAAAGACCTTTTACAAAAACTTAAAAAGCTTGGAATAAATAAAAAATCAAAAATTTTAGAAATAGCTAGTAATGACGGTTCTTTTATTAAAATTTTAAAAGAAAAATTTGATTGTTCTATAATAGGAGTTGATCCAGCAAAAAATCTAGCCAAAAAAGCAAACAAAAAAAATATTTTTACAATAAATAATTTTTTCGATTATAAACTTTCTTGCTTTATTAAAGGAAAATATAATAAATTTGATTATATTTTTGCGCGAAATGTTATCGCCCATATCAAAGAACCTAATAATATATTTAGGGGTATTGATAACCTACTTACAGATGATGGAACATTTATTTTAGAAGTTCCACATTTATTAAATATTTTCAATAAAAATCAGTACGATAATATTTTCCATGAGCATATCGGATTTCATAGCTTGAAATCAATTCAGGATTTATGTAAGGCAAATAATCTTAAAGTTTTTGATGTTGATAAAATAGACTCACAGGGTGGTTCAATAAGGTGTTTTATATCTAAATCGACATCAACTCAATTAGTATCAAAAAAAATAAGTGTTATTAGTCAAATAGAAAAAAAATCTAATTTATTTTTAAACTCAAATTTAAATATGTTTAAAAATAAAATTTTAAATCATATAGAAAGTTTACATGAACTAATATTAAGTCTTAAGAAGAAGAAAAAGAAAATATCTGTTTATGGTGCATCAGGAAAAGGACAAGCTTTATTACAATTTTCAAAAATGGACAATAACATGATAGATTTTGTTTTCGACAAAAGCAAACTTAAGCAAGGACTTTTTACTCCTGGTACAAACATTGAAATAAAAAATCCCAAATATATTTCAAGAAAAAATGTAGATTATTTGTTAATTTTGTCGTGGAATATCAAAGAAGAAATAATAAAACAGGAAAAAAAATTTTTAAAAGAAGGTGGAAAATTCATTATTCCTTTTCCACAACCAAAAATAATAAATTGATATGAAAGTTGTAATTTTAGCTGGAGGTTTTGGAACTCGTTTATCTGAATATACAGATACAATTCCAAAACCGATGGTACCGATTGGCAACAAACCAATAATCGAGCATATAATGGATATCTATGCAAGCTATGGTCATATAGATTTTTATATTGCTCTTGGTTACAAAGGTGAGATTATAAAAAATCATTTTAAAAGTTTTCCAAAAAAGTGGAATATAAATTTAATTGATACAGGATCAGACACACTCACTGGAGGAAGATTAAAAAGACTTAATAAATACCTCAATGATGATGATTTTTTGTTAACTTACGGAGACGGAATTTCTGACATCGACATAAATCAACTTATCAAATTTCATAAGGATCATGGGAAATTAGTTACTATTTCTGCTGTACGACCACCCGCTCGTTTTGGATCACTAAGTCTAAAAGGTTCAGACGTTTTAAAATTTAAGGAAAAAACTCAATTAGGTGAAAGTTGGATTAATGGTGGATTTTTTGTAATGAAACCAAAGTTCTTAGATTTTATTCAAGGAGACGCGACTGTTTTAGAGTCTAATCCTTTAGAAAAAGTAACAGACTTAAAGGAAATCAAAGCTTTTAAACATGAGGGTTTTTGGCAATGTATGGATCACAAATCAGACAAAGATCTTTTAGACCAATTGTTAAAAGCTAAAAAAGCTCCTTGGATTAAATGAACAAACCATTAGTTAGTATTATAATGAATTGTTTTAATGGTGAAAAATATCTTAAAGAAGCCTTAGAAAGTATTTTAAATCAAACATATGAAAATTGGGAATTAATATTTTGGGATAATTTATCTACAGATAACAGCAAAAAAATTTTCCAAAATTTCAAAGATAAAAGATTTAAATATTTTCTTGCAAAAGAACATACTGTTTTGTACGAGGCAAGAAATTTAGCGCTAAAAGAGGTGAATGGTGAGTTTATAGCCTTCTTGGATACAGATGATATTTGGTTAAAAAATAAACTTTCAGAGCAAATAAAATTATTTGCAAATAAAAATGTTGGGTTAGTTTATGGAAATTACTACAGGTACAATTCAAAAAATCTGTTCAAAAAAAAAAAATTAGCCAGAAAATTAAAATTACCCTCGGGGAAAATCACAGCTATTTTATTGAAAACTTATTTTATTGGTATGTTAACTGTTATTTTAAGAAAAGAATATCTTAACACGCAAATAAATGTTTTTAGTGTAAAATTCGATATGCTTTCTGACATGGATTTTATACTACGATTTTCTAAGAATTATGAATTTGACTGCGTTCAAAAACCAGTTGCAATTTCGAGACAACATCAAAACCAATTACAAAACAAAAATTTAAAAAATCAGGCAGCTCAAATGAATGAATGGTACGAAAATATTAAATTATCAAGAGAGTTTGGAGAGGAAAAAAAATTAATAAATATAAAAAATAGGTGTAATTTTTTTAAAATTCTTAGTTTAATAAATGAGCAAGAATATTTAAAAAGTTTAAAGGAAATAATATTACATCCAAACTATATTGAAAAAATAAAATTATTTTTAATCTTAGTATTCCCTAAAGCAATATTTAATAGAATTTTAAATTTAAGATAAACTTATTATTTAAATGAAACAGGAAAATTTAGCTATAATAAGCAACGAAAAAACACAAAATATTAATGACAAAGTTTTTTGTGACAATATTGATATGAAATCAATTCCTGAGGGATTAAGTCAGAATTTTAATATAGAATTATTTTTGCGAAAATCAAAAGTTGATAGGATTTCACATCGAATCAACTTAAAAAAAATTTTTATATCAGCCAATATATTTGACTTTTTACACAAAATATGGAGTAGATCAGAAAAACATAAAAAATTTTTAGTAATTTCGCTTTCTCCATTCACGTTTTTTGCTTGTCTATTATTATTTATTTTAAAAAAAAGAATTTTTCTATATCTAAGAAGTGATGGTTACGAAGAGTACAGATGCTACTCAAAATTTTTTGGCCCAATCATTTATCATATAATGTTTATTATTGCATCTAAGATAACAGATTTGATAGCATGTAGATCACATTTATTAAGGAAAAAAACAGGATTTGTTGTTTCACCTTCTCAACTAAATGAAAAGTGGTTTTCAAAAAGAAAAGAACCAAATCTTAATCAAGTAAAAATTTTATATGTTGGAAGAATAAAAAAAGAAAAGGGGATATTTTCATTTCTTAATCTTATAAAAAAAATAGAAGAAAATGTTAAAATTAAAATTATAAACTCGGAAAAAAAATATGATAAAAAGTTGGTTTCTAGAAAGGTTGAAATAATTAACTTTGTAAACGAAAACGACTCAATCATAGAAGCCTATGACGATCACAATATTTTTATCTTACCATCTTTTACAGAAGCTCACCCCCAAGTATTAGACGAGTCTTTAGCAAGACTGAGACCTGTAATTATTTTTACAGAAATCTCGCACGTGAAGAGAGACCGTGAAGGTGTATTTGTTATCGAAAGAAAAGTAGAATCCTTAGAAAAGGTAATTAAGTTTATAATGAAAAATTATTTCGACATCCAAAAAAAAATGATAAAAAATAATTTACCAACAAAAAAAGCTTTTTTAGATGAAATTTCACAAATTATAAAAAATGAAAAATCAAAATAATTATATAGACATTATTCTACCAAATTTTAACAAAGCAGAGTATTTACAAGAAGCTATCGACTCTGTTGTAAACCAAACTTTTCAAGATTGGAAACTGTATATAATTGATGATTCTTCGACTGACGATTCGCATGAGGTATTGAATAGCTACAAGCAAATAAAAAAAATAAGTATAGTAAAATTAAAAAAGAATAAAGGCCCGAGTTTTTGTAGAAATTTAGGATTACGAATATCAAATTCAAATTTTATATCATTTATAGACTCAGATGATTATTGGGAAAAGAATAAATTGAAAGAACAAATTCACTTTATGGAAAAAAATAATTTATCTTTTTCATTTACTGACTTTATTCCTTTTATTCAAAATAGAAATGAAAAAAAATTTTTAAAAAAAACAAATATCCAAAATACATTTAATTTTAATCAATTCACGCTAAATTCATCGATTAATACGACAACAATGATTATTCAGAGATCCTTAATTAAGAATTTAAAGTTTAAAAAAATTGAAAAATTAGAAGATTATCTTTTTAAATGCCAAATTTTGAAGCAAAACATTCTTGCGCACAAACTTAATAAAGCATCAGCATTTTATAGAATTTTAAATAAATCTAGGTCTAGTCAAAGATTTAAAAATATTTTATATTTGTGGAAAATTAATCAAAAATATAATAATTTTAACTTGTTCAGGAATTTATTTTCCATATTTATGATTTCTGTGAATTCCTTGAGAAAATATGGCTTCAAATAATTTTAGGGCGTGTAGTTCAGTGGTAGAACGCTTCGTTGACATCGAAGAGGCCATAAGTTCAATTCTTATCACGCCCACCAAATACCTTCCTATAAGCTAATTTCAGCTATTTACATCACTCAATAAAAATACTATAAATTCTGGCCTGGTGATTATTGCGAAGGGGTCATACCCGATCCCATTCCGAACTCGGAAGTCAAGCCCTTCTGCGCCGATGGTACTTTATCTTAAGATATGGGAGAGTAGGACGTTGCCAGGCTAAAATTATGAAAATTGCTAGTTCATTAAAGTCATTAAAAAAAAGAGATCTAGACTCTAAATTAGTTAGACGAAGAGGCAAGGTTTACGTAATTAATAAAAAAAAGCCAAAATTTAAAGCAAGACAAGGCTAATTTCCTCAATGAACGTCGGCTCAACAAAAGAATTAAGTCCAGAAAAAAGAATATCAATTACACCTGAAACATCAAAAAGTTTTAAAAATTTAGGCTTGAATGTCTATTTAGAAAAGGGATTTGGTGAAAGTTTAGGTTTTAGTGACAAGGATTACACTGATAATGGCGTAGAAATTTTGAACAATTCATCAGAAGTTTTATCTAAATCAGATTTAATTTGTAAAGTAAATTTTCCAGAGGCTAAAGATTTAGGTCAAATTAAAGAGAATTCCCATTTAATTGTATCAAATTATAATCCAGAAAAAGAAAAAGAATTTGTAAAAAATAAATTTAAAATTTTTGCATTAAATTTACTTCCAAGAATAACAAGAGCTCAATCAATGGATGTTCTTTCTTCTCAAGCAAACTTAGCTGGTTATAGAGCGGTTATAGAATCGATATATGAATATCAGAAGGCAGTTCCAATGATGATGACCGCAGCAGGTACAGTTCCGGCTGCTAAAGTTTTAGTAGTTGGTGCTGGGGTTGCTGGATTACAGGCAATTGCAACTGCAAAAAGATTAGGAGCGATAGTTTCTGCTACAGATGTGAGACTAACTGCGAAGGAGCAAGTTGAGAGTTTAGGCGGAAAGTTTTTAACAGTAGAAGGTTCTGAAAATTTAGAGACAAAAGGTGGTTACGCTAAAGAAGCAGGTGAGGATTTTAAAAAGAAGCAAGCAGAAATGTTAGAAAATGCAGCTTCAAAAAGTGATATTATTATTTGTACAGCTTTAATACCTGGAAGACCTGCACCAAGAATTATAACAGAAAAAATGATAGACAAGATGAAATCTGGATCTATTATTTTTGACCTAGCTGTTGCCCAAGGTGGTAATGCAGCTTACTCAGAAGTAGATAAAGTCGTTAATAAAAAAGGAATAAAAATAATCGGAATATCTAATGTAATGAATAAATTACCTTTAACAGCGTCAAATTTATATGCAAAAAATTTATTTAGTTTTGTTAGAAATCTTTATAGTAAAGAAAAAAAACAATTTGTTATTAATCTTGAAGATGAGATTATTAAAAACACTTTGTTAAAGGAGTAGAATTAATATGGAAATTGATCCGTTTATATTTAGGTTTAGTATTTTTATTTTAGCAATTTTTGTGGGTTACTACGTTGTTTGGAGTGTTACACCTTCACTTCATACTCCTTTAATGTCTGTGACTAACGCAATTTCATCAGTAATTATTGTTGGTGCAATCATTGCTGCCTTAGCAGGCTCATCAGAAAATATTTTTGAAATATCAAGTATCTTTGGATTTTTAGCAATCGTTTTAGCTGCAGTAAATATTTTTGGTGGTTTCTTAGTCACTCAAAGAATGCTTCAAATGTACAAGAAAAAGAAGAAAAATAAATAATGATCTCAGCAAACTTATCGGCAATATTTTATTTAGTTTCTGGGATACTTTTTATTCTTGCGCTTAGAGGTCTATCTTCACCTGAAACATCTAGACAAGGAAATCTTTTTGGAATTTTAGGAATGATAATTGCTATAACTGTGACTTTTCTAACGGTTGGTAACTTTTCTACCTCAACAATTTATGTGTTTATATTTTTACTTATTGGTGGAGCAATTGGTGCTTTTATCGCTTTTAAAATTCCAATGACTGCTATGCCAGAGTTAGTAGCTGGTTTTCATAGTCTTGTTGGTTTAGCTGCAGTTTTTGTAGCAATATCTGCATTTAAAAATCCAGAAGCTTTTAACCTCGGTTTTCCTGGCGATATTAAACTCGCTAGTTTGATAGAGATGTCAATTGGTGCAGCAGTAGGTGCAATTACCTTTTCTGGTTCAATAATAGCTTTTTTAAAATTAAGAGGGATAATGTCAGGATCGCCTATTACTTTTCCTGGCCAACATATTGTTAATTTATTAATTGGAATATCAATTTTTGTATTAATTTATTTTTTATGTAGCTCACAGTCAGAAAGCTTCTTTTGGAGCATGATCGCAATTTCTTTTTTAATTGGTGTTCTTTTAATTATTCCAATTGGAGGAGCAGATATGCCTGTAGTAATTTCAATGTTAAATTCTTACTCAGGCTGGGCGGCAGCTGGTATTGGTTTTACTTTAGAAAATACAGCATTAATAATAACAGGAGCACTTGTAGGATCATCTGGTGCAATTCTTTCATATATAATGTGTAAGGGAATGAATAGATCATTCTTTAGTGTGATACTTGGTGGATTTGGGGGAGACTCAAGCGTTAGCAAAGATAAGAAAAAAGATCAAAAGCCAGTTAAGAGCGGTAATGCAGAAGACGCAGCATTTCTTTTAAAAAATGCTTCTTCAGTAATTATCGTACCAGGATATGGTATGGCAGTTGCACAAGCTCAACATGCATTAAGGGAGATGGTAGATACTTTAAAGAAAAACGATATTAAAGTTTCTTATGCTGTTCACCCTGTAGCTGGAAGAATGCCTGGACATATGAATGTTTTATTAGCAGAAGCAAACGTGCCATATGATGAAGTATTTGAATTAGATGATATTAACAATGATTTTGCAAATACAGATGTTGCTTTTGTCATTGGTGCTAACGATGTTACTAACCCTGTCGCAAAAACAGATCCACAGAGCCCAATTTTTGGAATGCCAGTATTAGATGTTGAAAAATGTAAGTCTGTTTTATTCGTTAAAAGAAGTTTATCCCCAGGGTACGCAGGTGTTGACAATGAACTCTTCTACCGTGAAAATACTATGATGTTATTTGCTGACGCAAAAAAAATGACAGAAGACATAGTTAAAAATATTTAAAAATGCCAAAAACAAAAATCTTCTGCGATATTGCTGATAGTAAGGCAATAAATAAGTTTAATAAAAAATCAATTGTTAATGGTTTTACTACTAATCCAAGCTTAATGAGAAAAGCTGGCGCCAAAAGTTATGAAAAATATTCAAAAATTTTACTAAAAATTTGTAAAAAGAAACCAATTTCCTTAGAGGTTTTTGCTGACAATTTTAAAGATATGGAAAGACAAGCTTTTAAAATAAACTCTTGGGGGAAAAATATTTATGTAAAAATACCTGTAGTAAACAGCAAAGGAAAATTTACCGGTCAATTAATAAGAAAATTAAACAAAAAAAAAATTAAACTTAATATAACCGCTGTTTACACAATTGCTCAAGTTAAGAAAATCAATAGATGTCTCGATAATAAAACTAATTCAATCATTTCAATTTTTTCTGGTCGTATGGCTGATGTTGGGAAAGATCCAGTACCTATTATTAAAAAAGCTGTACAAATGACTAATAAAAAAAATAAGGTTGAAATACTTTGGGCAAGCGTAAGAGAACCATATAACTATATTCAAGCCAAACAACTAGGTTGTCAAATCATCACAATGCCACCTAAAATAATTGAAAAAGTATCTAATTTCGGAAAGTCATTTGATAGACTTACAAAAGATACTGTAATTGCATTTTTAAAAGATAGTAGAAAATCAAAGTTTAGAATTTAGATTTTCTTAAAACAATATATCTGATAAAAAAATTACTTAGTTATGAAAAAAATAAAATATCTTTATAGGCAACTATTAGATTATCTAATTTTTAAAAGCTTAAAAAATAGATTCAGAAAGTATCTAAAATCCTATCCTATCATGTCCGGTAGATTATTTGACGTTGGATCCTTAAAGATAATGTTAAATGGAAGATTTGAAAATTATGAATTAATTTCATTAAAAAATAATGTTTTTAATAAAATTAATTCAAAAAATTCAAATGCATTAGATATAGGAGCTAATATAGGAAATCATTCTCTATTTTTTTCAAATCATTTTTTAAATGTATACTCTTTTGAGCCAAGCGAAATTATTTTTGAGCATCTAAAACTGAACATTAGATCTAAAGAAAATATAAAAGCTTTTAAATATGGTGTATCAAATAAAGACCAAAAGAGAATATTATATACTTTATCAAACTCAGATAGTGGACACAGTTCTGTTTTGTACTCGGAAAATTCTAATATTAATTTTGATAATAAAGAAACTATTGATTTGGTAAATTTAGACAATTTTCTTAATAAAAATAATATTAGTAATGTTAAATTTATTAAAATTGATGTTGAAGGCTATGAACTTGAAGTTTTTAATGGAATTCAGGAGTTAATTAAAAAAGATAAACCGATCATTGCATTTGAACACCTTATAAGCGGTTTTAAAAATCATACATCAGATTCAATTAATTTTTTAAAGAAAAATAATTATAATTATTTTTATGAAACAGATTTTGTTAAGAGAAAAAAACATAGGTTTAAGATATTTTATGTTTTTTCAAGTTTAATTCATATTTTTAAAATTATTTTTATTAGAAATTATAATCAAACATATAAAATAAAAAAGATAAATAATTTTGAAACAAAAGATTATCCTATGATTATTGCTTCCCCGGAAGATTTGCAGAAATAGTTAAAAATAATGAATTTATTTAGTTTATAATAATTATACTATTTTAATGAATTTTTTAGAAAAAAGAGATAAAAAATTATGATGGAAACTTTAATAGAAAAAATAATCCTAAAAAGAAAATCATTTGTCATTAAAGAAATTTTTGATTTATTCGAATTTATATTTTGTAAACTTGAAAGGTTTTGTAGTTTAGAAAATAAAATTGTTGGTTTTTTCCAAATTTTTACTAATGGTAAATTAATAGCTGCTTACAGAAGAAAAAAATATACTATTTTAAAAAATAAATCTAATTCAAAAATTGTAAACGAATTAAATAAAAATTCTTTTTGTTATTTAGGAAAATTAGATAAATCTGAATTGGATATTGGAAGAAATTTTTTTTTCAACCAAAAAACTATTTTTAACTCACACGTGCCGTTTTTTTTCAAAAAAGGAGAAAGAGAAAGTAAAATTGATACTTCAGAATTTTTAAAAGATGAAAAGTCTAGTTATGGATCATTTGATATTAGAACTTCAGTAGAATGTCCCAATTTAAAACAAATATGCAAAAAATATAAATTTAAAGAAATAGCTGAAGAATATCTGATTTCTAAAAAGGCTGATGTTTTCTCAATAAATACAATGCTCACCAAATCTTCAAATTCAAAACATGATGTATTTAATTTACATCGCGATACGGATTCGATTAATAGTGTTGCTTTTTTTATTTATTGGACAACTACTAATCAAAATAATGGATCGACATCTCTTATTCCTGGTAGTCACATCTATAATTTTGATAGAAAATTTGGAAAAATATACGAACCTAATTATTGTCTTAAACATTTAGAGGGTGACGAGGGATCAATCTATGCACTTGATGCTTGGTCTTATCACAGAGGTAATAACAAACTTACAAATCCTAGATTAGCAACTTGGATAAGATATTCATCTGTCCCTTCTGGAAATTATTATTTAGATCGCAATTACTTGTTTAAAAAAGAACTGTCAGATTTTAATTTTTGATAAGCCCTAATTTTTTTTTATTCAAAATTGAAAAATATAGAATAATTTGATTAAATATAAATATGAAAAATATTTTTACTTGGGCGGCTAATCCTGCAAAAAGAACTGTCACTGTAGGTGATATTATAAAAGCTAAAGGAAAAAAAACTCTTACACAAGTAACTGCAAATAATTCATTAGAGGCAAAAGCAGCTGAAGAAGCTGGTTTTGACATGATAATAGGAAGTGCTTCAAATGTTAAGAAGGTTCGGGAAGGATCTAAATCTCTTTTTTATACAGCAGCACTTGAACTACATAATTATCCTACAGCCGAAGATGTGTTACGTGGTGCCTTTAAAGCTTTAGAGAATGGTGCTGATGCGGTTATGACTGCTAGAAGTATGGATGTTGTTACTATGCTTGCAAAAGAAGATGTTCCAGTTATGGGTCATTTAGGTTTAGTTCCTAGAAAATCAACATGGATTGGTGGATTAAGAGCTGTAGGTAAAACTGCTGATGAGGCATACGAATTATATAAAAAATTTAAACGTTTAGAAGATGCTGGGGCCTTTTCAGCCGAATGTGAAGTTATTCCTGAAAATATTATGGGGGAAATCTCAAAAAGGACAAGTATTGTTACTGTATCTCTTGGATCTGGAAAAAAAGCCGATGTTATGTATCTCTTCATGAATGATATCTGTGGCGAGCAAGAAAAGTCCCCTAGACATGCAAAAGCTTATACAAATTTAAAAAAGATGAAAGATGAAATTGAAATCGAAAGAGTTAAAGCCTTAAAAGCATTTATTAAAGACAGTTTAGAGGGGGAGTTTCCTGGGCCTGAAAATTCAGTAAATGTTAGTGAAGAAATTCTAGAAAATTTCAAAAAGAAACTTTAATCTTTTTTAATAGGGATAGTCGGATGTCTAGCTGTTGAAGTAACAATATTTTTCTTAAGCTGCATTTCTCTAAACACAATATATAAACCAGCACCTATTATGATTATATTTCCTATATAATTATTTAACGTTGGAATTTCAGAAAAAATAAAATAACCCACTAAAACCCCACCAAATATTTGCACATAAAGAATTGAGCCAAAAATAGCTCCGGGTAAATGTCTTGCTGCATTTACCACAAAAATTGTTGCAATTCCCCTCATTAATCCTGCTGCTCCATTCAACATTAAGTGGTCTAGAGAGACTGGCTTAAAAATAAATAAGGCAAAAACTCCTGTTAAAACAAGCATTAATATTTTTCCATAAATCAAAAATGAGAATAAATTTTCTTTAAAACCGTACTTTCTAACTATTAAATAACTTGCTGATGCAAATATTGGGCAGAAAAGAGCCAAAAAAATATAATTATCATACTCTGTACCAAAAGGATTAATGGAAATTATTGCTCCAATAAAACCAATCAATATTGCTGTAAACCTTTTCCATCTTACCACTTCACCTAAAAAGAAAACTGATCCAATTGTAATCATTAAAGGTATCAAGAATACAATGCTGTACATCGTAACCATTGGTAATCGGTAAAAACCGGTGTAACCGAAAAATAATGCCAAAGCCATTGTTAATGCTCTAAAGAAGTGAACTGTAAAGTTAGCTTTTTTTAATTTTCTCCAACCATTTAAAGTTTGCGTGTATAAAACAATTGGAATTAAAGCGAACCAAGAATTTACAAAAATAATTTGAACAATTGAATAATCTGAACCTAAGTATTTAACAATTGAATCACTTCCTACAAATAGGCAATAAGCAAAGCATGCAAGAATAAAGTCTGTAAGGTAGACCCTTTCCGTAACTGATTTCATAAATTAATTTAATTTCTTAGAATAATCTTGCTTGGAATGTTTATAAACAGGTAAATTATATTTAAATGTATATCCCTTGTTTAATGATTTCATGTAAGCTTTGTTCCAAAGAGCGACCCATTGCTGGTAAGTTTTTACTTTAATTTTTTCTTTTTTAGCACTTCTTACATAAAAACTTGGTAGTGGCTCTCTACCTGAACTTTGCCCAGCTTTATGAAATCTAATGTCCATACTTATCCTAATATTTTTTGAAACATTTGGAAGAGAACAGTGAATCAATCTTTTGTCTAAAATAATTATATCGCCAACATCAGCTTCAAGTGGAACCATTTTGCTATACTTATGGATAAGTTCTGAATTTTTTATTTCCACCTGACCTTTTGATCCGTGGTGGTGATTTAACAAACCTAGTTTATTACTTTTAGGTACAGCCAACATACAGCCGTTCTTAGCATTAGTTTTTGTAAATGGTATCCAGACTGTCACCAAGTCAGTTTTGAATCTTGCTTTTTTATTTATAGTTCCTTCATCTTGGTGCCATGGTGTTCTACCAATTAAACCATCCATAAAATTTTTACCTGAATTTATATTTGGTTTTTTCACCCTAAAAGTTTGAACTGGATTTGAAAAAATTTCTTTACCAATAATTTTCTCAACTACATTTAAAATTTTATCCGATTTAATTAAATTGAATATTGACTCAGGATTAAAATATTCAACATTTTCATGTTTTTTAAAGTTTTGTGGGGGTCTATTATTAAAAACTTTTTCAAATGTTTCCCCAGACTTCTTAGTTAACGCGAAAAACTTATCTTGAAAATTTAATTTAAACAATTTATTCGCTTCTTTTGATGAAAAATATCTTTCTACTAGTTTATCAGCTTTTGCTTCTAAATCATTAAGTACAGGCTTGATATCTTTTTGAAAATTAAGGACGTTTCTTATTCTTATGAAACCTTTTTCTTCCAGTTCTTTTTTTATTTTGTTTTTCACAGTCTTAGAATCTTAATTTATTAATTAAAATCATATATCGTCCGTATTAAACTGCAAGTGCTTTTCTCATTTCTTCGTCATCCATTTTTTTACCTAAATAAGCCTCAATTACAGCGTTATCATCCTTGATCTGGGTAGGGGTACCCTCTGCTATCTTTTCACCATGATCAAGAACTGTAACTTTACTACAGGTATCCATAACCACTTTTAATATGTGCTCAATTATAATTAGTGTTAAGCCATATTTTTCTTTTAATCGCATTAATATCTTCATCAAATTATCAACGTTCACTGGTGATAGACCTGCAGCAGGTTCGTCTAACATTAATAATTTTGGTTTTCCTGCAATAGCTCTAGCTAAAACAAGAAGTCTTCTTTGACCTCCTGATAGTTCACTTGCATTTAACTCTGCGTAGTCAGCCAAACCAACAAAAGAAAGAAGCTCCATCATTTCCTCTTTAATGGTTTTCTCTTGATCCCATATCTTTTTTCTACCAGTAACAGCATCAATAAAACTATATGGCACTAAAGTATGATAGCCTGACATTACGTTATTTATTACTGACATATCTTGATACAACCTCAGTAATTGAAATGTTCTAGCTAATCCAAGCTCTCCAACTTTGTGTGGAGGCTCATTAGTAATATCGTTACCATCAAACTCAATGTAGCTACCTGGATCTGGTTCATAAACACCAGATACTAAATTAAAAAAAGTACTTTTTCCTGAACCATTTGGTCCGATAATTCCTCTAATTTCGTTTGCTGGCAATTCAAAATCAACTTTATTTATAGCTTTTAATCCACCAAATGCTTTCATTAACTTTTTTGTTTTTAATAACATTATTTACTCGCTGCTCCTGTTTTGGTTTTAAATCTTCTATCAATAAAATATTTGTCAATAAATCCACCAATACCTTTGGGCATAAATAGAATTGTTAATACAATTGTTAATCCAAAAATAAATAATTGATACTCATAAAGTGGCCTTGTTAAATCATAAACAATCGTAATAATAATCGCTCCAATTATTCCTCCCCAAATATGACCCAGACCACCAAAAACAACCATGGCTAAGAAAGTTACCATTTCAATTACAGTATAATTGTTTGGATGAATATATCCTGGAGGTAAATGAGCGTATACTGCACCTGCACCTCCTGCAAACATTGCGCTTAAAACGAAAGCTAGCATTTTATGTTTTTTTACATTTATTCCTGATGCTGCTGCAGAAATCGGATCTTCTCTCACAGCCATAAAAGCTCTTCCAACTGACGATCTTAAAACACTAAATGAAAAATATATTGCCATCAGCATTATAGGCATTGCGATGTAGTAATATTTATCAGGAGTATCAAAAGGTACTCCAAATATCTCTGGTTGTGGTATATTTGAAATTCCATAAGTTGACATAAAAAAATCTCCGTTTTCAATAAACAATCGTATTGCTTCTCCACCACCAAGGGTAGCTAAGGCTAAATATGGACCTTCTAATCTAAAAGATGGAATTGCAAAAGCCACACCAAATAAACCAGCTATTAATATTGCTGCAGGCAAAGTTAACCACAAACCAGAACCTAAATATAAAAACATACATCCTGCGGTGTATGAACCGACTGCATATATCCCAACATGTCCTACAGTAACCTGACCGCAAAACCCTTTAACAATATTTAGTCCTGCAGCAACAATGATGTTGATACAAATTAAACTTGCTAAATGTGATTGATATAAATCTGTAAAAAAAACAGATGGTACTAACATTAAAATTATAAAAGCAATAACAAAACCTAGGAAAGGATATTGTCTTATAATTTCTTTAAATTTATCCATTATTTTATTGCCTTAAGATTAAAAAATGAGCGGTAGTAATTAAACTACCGCTCATAAATTTTAGTTATTAAAGACCAGCACTAGCGTTAAACGTAACTGTACCAGCTACTTTAGTCTTCCAGTTTTTACCACCTTTTGTGTACTCGATCATAACAGGTGTTCTGTTACCATCTCTACACTCAGGCGAACCAGCAGCACAGAAGCTGATTGGTCCTGAAGCTAAACCAGTAAAGTTAGTTATACCAGCAATAGAGTCTCTTACAGCTTTTCTATCAGATGCAAGATCACCGCTAAACTGTTTTTCTGCTTTTTCTAAAGCAGGTTTTAACATAGTTAATAAGTCCTCCATTTGAGAAAAGTCATGGCCAGGTACTACGCCATATCTACTTTTAATATGTTTAACAAATTTTTTAGCGATTGGTCTTGTGTCAGAAGCAGCGAAAGCAGCAGCATAAGATACACCAACAGCTGCTTTACCAGCGTTAGTTGGTACTTCTACTTTTGATGCTACAGAGTTTGCAACTCTAGCTACGCTCTTAGGTATTCCCACTTCGTAAGATTGAACTAAGCAACGAACTGTTTCATCTACTAAACCTGAACATACAAGTGCGTCTGGATTTGTTGCTTTAGCTTTTAATAAGTAAGATCTAAAGTCAGTTTCTTTTTCTCCAGCTTGCGCTTCATAAACAGGATCAACACCGTATTCATCTTTCACGTAAGCAATCATAGATTTAGAAAAGTCCATACTAGCTTGGTCAGGTACATAGATATGAGCTATCTTCGTACCAGCATTTTCTGCTGTGAACTTAGCTTGTACTATTTTGTAAAATCTAGATGAAACAGGAACTCTGAATATCCATTCACTTCCTGTTAATGTGATTTTTGAACTTGTTGAATGCGGAATGATTTGTGGAACTTTAGCTTTAGTAATTACTGGTACCATTGGTAAAGTAACTGAACTACAGCTAGATCCGATTATAACGTGAACGTTATCTTGGTATGCAAGCTTCGTAGCATTTGCAACACCTTTCTCAGATTTACATTCATCATTGTAAAGTATCAAATCAACTTTTTTTCCGTTAATACCGCCAGAAGAATTCCACTCCGCAACAGTATCTTGAATTAACTCACCATGTTTATAGCCAACGTCAGAAAGCATTCTAAATGAAACACCAATTTTGATGTCCTTAGCTTGTGCTACTGAAGTGACCAATAAACTAACAGCGAGTAATAAACTTGAAAAAATTATATTTATTTTTTTCATGTTTCCCCCCTTTTTAATTTATATATCTTCGGCGTTTTTAATTGACGCCAAAGCATTAATTTAATTAAATGTATTAGATTAAATAAACAATTTTAAGTCAACAGCTATGCTCAAAATAAACAATTTAGTTTCAGGTTACGGTTCAGTGCAAATACTTAATGGAGCTAACATGAAAGTAGATAATCAATCTATAGTTGCATTGCTTGGTGGAAATGGGACAGGTAAGTCCACGATATTAAAAGCTTGCTCGGGAATAATTAGAACTTGGAAAGGAAGTATAAATTTTAATGGAGAAGACATTCAAAATTTACCGCCACACAACATTGTGGAAAAAGGTTTGGTTCAAGTCACTCAAGGAAAAGATGTTTTTCCCGCTATGACAGTTTTAGAAAATTTAAGATTAGGAGGTTTTACACTTAAATCAAAGCAAACATTAAATGATAATATTGAAAAAGTTTTTAATTATTTTCCTAGATTAAATGAAAGAAAAAGCCAGTTGGCTGCAACCTTATCAGGCGGCGAATTACAAATGCTTTGTATTGGAAGGGGTTTAATGTCAAATCCTAAGATGATTATGCTTGATGAACCAAGTGCAGCGCTAGCACCGCAAATTGTTTTAGATATTTTTAAAAATATTAATAAAATTAGAAAAGATGGCCTAACAGTTTTGGTAGTAGAACAAAATGTTAGAATGGCTCTTTTGCTTGCAGATTACGGTTATGTAATAAAGGACGGAGTAATTAATGTTGAGGGAGAGTCTAAAAAATTGATGTACGACGAGTCTGTGAAAGATTCATATTTAGGTGGGGGAGGTACAACAGCAAATGTTTAAAGGTTTTAAACTTACAAGAAAACTTGAAAATACTTTGATGTTAGTTTTTACGTTAATTTTTCTAGGATACATCAGTATGAGCCCAGATATGAACCTAGAGTCTCTTAAAGGTGTATTAATAATCGGTATCACTGTGGGAATAATTTATGGACTAGTAGCTGTAGGAATTTCTCTAATTTATACAGGACTAGATGTAGTTAATTTTTCACACGGAGAATTTTTCATGCTCGGAGCATTTACTGGTTTAACAGTTTATAATTTTCTAATCGATGGAGAATTAATTTACGCAATTTTTCCTGATGCTTACGGATGGGTAGGTTATGTAATTGGATTATTTTTTGCATTTGTTATCATGGGTCTTTTTGGTGTTTTAATAGAAAGAGTTTTTTTAAGACCATTAACAAAAAAAGGCGGTGGTTATACCGTTGCTGGAATGGGAATTATTATTTGTGGTTTTGGCTTATCAGTTGTCTTATTAAACTTAGCTTACATAATTTGGAATCCAACAGCACATCCTTTTCATGCAGATTTAGGATTACCAATTAATATAGGTGGCGTGACGTTGCCAATGACATATTTATGGATGCTTGTAACTGGGTTTACAGTTGCTGGTGCTCTTTATTTCTTTTTAAACAAAACTAAAATGGGCTTAGGTGTTCGAGCCGTAGCGCACTCAAAGGTAATTTCCAACCTAGTTGGAATTAACGTTCCACTTTATATTTCAATTATATTTGGAATAGCTTGTGCGCTTGCAGGATTAGCAGGAACTTTAGTTGGACCTACATATCAAGTAGTAGTTTATATGGGTTATATAATTTTATTAAAAGCTTTTGCATCTGCAGTTGTTGGAGGGTTCGGAAGTTTACCAGGTGCAATCGTTGGTGGTTTCACGGTAGGTCTTTTTGAAACATCGTGTGCTTTTTTTATTTCTGGAAGTCATAAAGATGCTTACGCATTTTTATTGATGATAGTAGTCTTACTTATAAAACCAACTGGTTTCTTTGGTGTGCAAGTTAAAATGAAAGCATAAATGGTTAATAAAAATCTCAAAGTCGCTGTACTAGGCGCAGGTGCCATGGGCTGTCTCTTCGGAGGTTTGCTCGCAGAAAAAGGATTAAGTGTAGTTTTAATTGATGTGTGGAAAGATCATGTTGATGAGATAAATAATAAAGGCATTAAAATGATGGGTCATGGTGGTGATAGAACTGTAAAAATCAAAGCAACAACCGATCCCAAAACCTTACAACCAGTTGATGCCATTATTATAATGTGTAAAGCAACCGCATTAGAAAAGGCACTCACAAATTCAAAAAATATAATAGGTGATAAAACTATGCTCATGTCTTTTCAAAATGGAATAGGACATGAAGAAATAATGCAAAATATTGCAGGAAAAGACAAAGTTTTGGGAGGATCAACTACTCAAGCATCAAGTATTCAAGGCCCTGGCATTATTCAAAATCATGCAAGCTTACCATCCTGGATTGGTGAGTATGATGGTGGGCACAGTCAAAGGGTAAAAGATCTTGCAGAAACATTTACATCACACGGTTTAGAAACTATTGCGGAAGAAGATATAAAAAAAAGAAAATGGATGAAATTATTTGCACTTACAGCGATAGGACCACTTTCTGCAATATTTGATCTTCACCACACTGATCTTTATATATCTAACAAAAATCAAAAAATGTCACGAAATCTAGGCAAAGAAATAATCTTAGAGACAAGAGAAGTCGCTAAAGCAGATGGGGTAGATGTCAGCGAGAAAGACTGTCTTGAAATGTTTAATAGAATAGTAGACTCCAGACAAACTAATAAATCCTCAATGGCATTTGATGTATTGAAGAATAGAAAAACTGAAATAGATTTTATAAGTGGTGCTGTTTCAAAAATTGGAAAAAAACATGGGATCAAAACTCCTCTAAACGATCTCATGTATAATATTATTAAGATAAAAGAGGGAATGTATATCTAGACCCGTGTCTAAAGAAATAATCTGGAAACCATCAAAAGATCTAGTTGAAAATTCGAAACTGACCAAGTTTTTAAACTTTTCTAAAATTAAAGATTATAATGAGCTTGAGAAAAAAAGTCTGACAGACCCTGGTTGGCTTTGGGATAGTGTTATCAAATTTTCTGATTTAAAGTTTTTTGAACCCTATTCAAAAATTATAGATGAAAGTAAAGGTATCCCTTGGACTAGATGGTGTGTAGATGGAAAGACCAATATAGTTCTAAATTGCATTGATCGTCATAAAGACAAAGATTTTTTTAAGGAGACTTTTATTTTTTCAGAGCGGGAGGATGGAACAGAGACTTCAATTACCTATGAAGAATTTAATAAAAGAATTTCAAAAGTAGGAAATACACTAAAAAACAATGGTTTTAAAAAAGGTGATGTAATCGCACTTTACATGCCCCAATTTATCGAAACCTATATTGCTTATTTTTCTATTTTAAAAATAGGCTGTATCGTTTTACCCCTTTTCTCTGGCTATGGCTCAAAAGCTGTAATTGAAAGATTAAATATTGCTAAAGCTAAAGGTATTTTTACCGTAGAAAAAACTTTTAGAAAAGCTAAGGAAATTAGAATGTTTGACCAAATCAAAGGAGATCTTGATCAAGTAAAGTCATTAGAAAAAATATTTCTTCTAGGGAATGATAAAGGTAAAAAAATATTTAATTGGGAAAACTTTGAAAATGTATCAGATAAATTAAAAACTGAAGAGATGAACGCTGAAGATCCAGCTATTATTCATTTTACCTCAGGTACTACAGGAAAACCAAAAGGATGTGTTTATACCCACATTGGACTTGTAACTAAAATGGCATTTGATGAAGGAATATTGGCTGACTTTAAACAAACCGACGTTCATTTATGTATGGCAGACATGGGTTGGATGGTTGGTTCAAAATCAGCAACTATTGCATCATCACACGGTGCTAAAATGATAATTGCAGAAGGTGTTCCAGATTTTCCAGACGAATTAAGATTTTGGAAATTAATTGAAAAGTATAAAGTAACTTGGACTGAATTGTCCCCCGCACTAATAAGAAATCAAATGACAAAAGATAAAAAACTTTTTGAAAATTTGAATCTAAGTTCATTAAGAATTATTTGTACAGGTGGTGAACCATGGACAGAAAAACCTTGGAAGTGGTTATTTGAATTTATTGGTAAATCAAAAGTTCCTATAATGAATTCAGCTGGTGGAACTGAAGTATCTGGATCTATACTACATTGTTGCTTGCATAGACCTTTTAAGGTTGGCTCATTTAATGCACCCATTCCTGGAATGAGTGCAGATATTGTAGATACAAAAGGTGAAAGAGTATCTGTTGATCAAATGGGAGAATTGGTAATGAGAAAATCATCAATAGGATTGACTAAAAGTTTATGGAATGATGATGAAAGATACATACAGAATTATTGGAAGGTTATAAAAAATGATTTATGGGTTCATGGCGATTTAGCTAGCAAGGATAAAGACGGTCACTGGTATCTTCACGGTAGGTCAGATGATACAATTAAAGTTTCAGGTAAAAGAATTGGTCCATCAGAATTAGAAAGTGTAATTGTGAAAAGTGGTAAAGTCAAAGAGGTTGCGGCTGTTGGGATCCCAGATGAGGGAAAAGGATCTAAGATAATTTTATCTATAGTTCCTCTAGAAAGTGAAAAAAACCTTAAAGAAAACTTGTTTATTGATTTAATTATAAAAGATTTAGGAAAATCATTTAAGCCTGATAAAGTAATATTTGTTAAGGATTTACCTAAAACAAGAAATATGAAAATAATGAGGAGAGTAATAAAATCGTGTTTAACAAATGAGGACCCTGGTGATATTTCAACCTTATTAAATCCAGAGTCAGTAGAGGAAATAAAACAACATGCAATTTAAAGATATAATATATGAAGTTAAAAGTGATTATGCTCATGTCACTATAAATAGACCAAAAGTATTAAACGCGTTCACACCTGTTACTCTTCAAGAATTGAAAACTGCTTTAGATAGTGCTGAAAAAGATAAAAATGTTGGCGTGATTGTTTTATCTGGTGCTGGAGATAGAGCTTTTTGTGCAGGTGGTGATATGAACTGGGAAAGTTCAAAAGAATTTCAAGACCATGAATATGAATTCCATATCCATTTAACAAAATGTAGTAAACCAATTATTGCAAAAGTAGATGGATATGCAATCGGAGGCGGAAATCATATGGCTTACTTTTGTGATCTAACTATAGCAAGTGAAAATTCTATATTTGGACAGAACGGGCCAAGAGTTGGATCGCCAGCAGGAGGTGCTATCGTTGCTCACTCTGCGAATATTTTAGGTCATAAACGTGCAAGGGAAATGTGGATGACTTGCAAAAGGTATTCTGCAAAAGAGATGATGAATTGGGGATTGGTCAACTCTGTTGTAAAAAGAGAAAAATTAGATGAGGAAGTTAAAAAATATGGTGATGAAATATTAAAAGCTGCCCCAACATGTTTAAAAATTTTAAAAGCTAGTTTTCGAAAACAATTTGATGAAATTTTAAAAATAACTCAAAAAAGTATGGTTGATGAAGTTGCTCCTGACTATTTTAAAACTGGAGAACAGTCTGAGGGTGCTAAGGCTTTTTTGGAAAAAAGAAAACCAAATTTTAAAAAATTTCGTTAATGAAAGTAAAATCAATCAAAGCAATCACTTTGAGTATGCCATTTAGTCATGGTGGGAAAAAAGTAATTTTTCATGGAAAAGAATGGAAAAGTTTAGAATTTAACCTAGTAAAAATTGAAACTGATAAAGGTATTACCGGTTGGGGTGAAGCCTTTGGTTATACAAGTTGGAAAGCTGTAAAAATTGCTATTGAAGATATGGTAGCTCCCTTACTTATAGGAAAAGATATAAGCAATATTCCAGAGGTTCTTTTAACTCTTCAAAAGTCTTTACACTTATTTGGTAGATACGGAATAACAATGTTTGCAATATCTGGTGTTGAAATTGCATTATGGGATGCTTTAGGAAAAGAAAAAAACAAGCCAATCCACGAATTATTAGGAAAAAAAAATAAAGATTTATTTAAAGCTTACTCAAGTCTTTTTAGATATGGAGATCCAAAAATTGTAGAGCAAAAGTGTAAACAATCATTAGACGATGGCTATCAAGCAATTAAATTACATGAAATAGAAAATAATTGTATCGAAGCTGGAAGAAAAGGAACAGGCAATCTACCGTTAATGTTAGATACTAATTGTCCGTGGACATATGAAGAAACTATGGCCAAAAAAGATTTTTTAAAAAATATGAAGCTTACTTGGTTAGAGGAACCTATATATCCACCAGAAGATTATGAAACTCTTGCTAAATTAAATAAAGAGCTTGGAACACCAATAGCATGTGGAGAGAATGCATGTACAGAATTCGAGTTTAAGTCAATGATCAAGCAAAAAGCTGCAACATATATTCAGCCGTCTGTAATTAAAGTTGGTGGTATTTATGAGATGTTTAAAATTATAGAACATGCAGAAAAAAATAATATTTCTGTAATGCCTCATACCGCTTACTTTGGACCAGGTTTTCTTGCCACTCTTCAACTAGCATCCTTGATGAAAAAAGAAACATATATAGAGAGATTTTACCTTGATATTGATCAAGAATTTTACCCAAATTTCAAAAAAGCCATGAATGGAAAATATAAATTACCCTCAGGTCCTGGCTTAGGTATTGACTTGGACTATAAAAGGTTAAGTAAATATGAAATATAGATCAGTTTTATTTGTTCCTGGTCATGAGGAAAAAAAAATAAAAAAAGCATATACTTTAGACGCTGATCTAGTTGTAATTGATTTAGAATCTACAGTTCCTGATAATGAAAAAAAAAATGCCAGGAAAATTATTAAAAATTGTAATGTAGATAAAAAAAAAACTTATATCAGGATCAACAATAATGAAGATTTAGATTTTGTAGTCGAGGAAGAATTTATTGGTATTTTTCTCCCTTTTACCGAAAGTAGAGATCAGCTTTTAAATATTGATAAAATTTTAAAATCAAATGAAAAGCTTAAAACAGATATAATTCCAATTATAGAAAGTGAAAAGGGAATTGAAAATCTTAAGGAAATTTGTGAGTTTAAAGAAAGGATAAAAGTTATATCTTTTGGATCACATGATTTAGCTAAGTCTATTAATCTTAAAGTATCCGATGATGAAAATGAAATTCTCAATTATAGAAAACTTATAGTTTCACACTCAAAAGACCCTATTGATACTTCATATCTTAATTTTAAAGATTTAAAAGGTTTTGAGAAGTCGTGTAATGTAGCTAAGAGCATAGGCTTTGCTGGAAAAGCATGCATCCATCCTGGACAAATTGAGATTTCAAACAAAATATTTTAATGAAAAGAAAAATCAAAGTAGCAGTTGTTGGGATTGGGTTGATGGGCAATCAACACTTAATAGCAATTAAAAATTCCAAGAAAGCCGATTTGCATTCAATTGTAGATATTAATGAAAGATCAAGAGCACACGCCAAAAAATTTAATGTTCCATTTTACAAAAACTCATCAGCATTAATTAAAAGTAACAAACCTGATGCTGTAATTGTTGCAACACCAAATCAGTTTCATGAAAAGCATACTATTAGTTTTTTAAATGCTAAAATTCCTGTTCTATTAGAAAAACCGATCTCAAGTAGCATTCAAAAGGCGAAAAAAATAATTGTATCTTCAAGAAAAAATAAAACACATTTGCTTATTGGTTATCATAGAAGACACAATGCGATTTCAACAAAAGTTAAGAATAAAATTTCTAAAGGTAAATTAGGAAAAATCGTATCAGTCAACGTGATGTGCTGGTTATATAAAAACAAAGAATGGTTTAAAGAGAAATGGAGAATAAAAAAGGGTGGGGGTCCTTTAGGTATAAATCTCGTTCATGATATCGATTTAATTTGTTATTTGTTAGGACCTATCGAATATGTGCAGGCATCATCTTCTAATAAAATTAGAAAATATGATGTTGAAGATACAGCAGTAGTAAATTTTGTCTTTAAATCAGGAGCATTAGGAACTTTGAGCGTTTCTGACACAATAGTATCACCTTGGAGTTATGAATTAACAGCAGGCGAAAATCCTGCCTATCCAATCACAAATCAATCTGCTTACTACATTGGCGGTACAAAAAGCTCAATACAATTTCCAAATTATAAAGAGTGGTATAATAAAAGTGAGAGAAGTTGGTGGAGGCCAATATTTCATAAAGATGAAAGCACTAGAGAAAGTAGGTATACCCTTACAAACCAAATTAATCATTTATGTGATGTTGTGAATAAAAAAGTAAAACCTAAAATTACCGGAGAAGATGGATTAGTATCACTTAAAATTTTCGCAGCAATTATTAAAAGTGCAAAAACAGGGAAAAAAATCAAAATTAAATAAAATCTAAATTTATTTTTCCTAATGATCTAAAGTCGACTTTAAGCTTATCACCTTTATTCACTTTAAAAGGCTGTATAACTGAACCAGTCATAAACCAATCACCTTTTTTGAAAGTTACAGGATCATCTTTAAATTCATCAATTATACATTTAATTGCTAGTTTAGGACCTGCTCGCTTTTCTCCCTTAAAGAAAGGTTCTGTTACTTTTCCATTTAAATTTATTTCAACTTGAATTTTGTCTAAGTCAATTTTATCGAGATTTTGTATTTTATCTCCAACAACTATTGCTCCAGCTCCACCATTATCTGCAATATTTAAATTCATCATTCCAACTGGATTTAAACCTTTTTTAGAATCCGAATGAACTCTTGTAGATACAAGTTCTAAAGCTATATAAGCCTCATAGTTACCTATTTTGTTTTCAGCGCCAGGTATCATTTTTGTATCCTCTAAAAATTTTAAACAAAATTCACATTCAAGAATACAATCAGGTACTTTACTGTATTCAATTTTTGATGGGTTCATCAAAACTGTTTCATCTATAATTTTTCCAATCATGGGACCTTCGACTTTTGCACCGTCTTGTAAATTCTTTGATACCAATCCAATTTTCCAGCCAACTGTTTTTTTCTTTAAGACTGCGTGGAATTGTTTTTGAATTGCGTGAGAATCTTCTCTATTTTTTGGAAGTTCATCTGATTTAAGTTGAATTAAATCTCTTTTTATCCATGCATCTGCTAATTTTTCTGCTAATGTACTCATACCCTATAAATAATCACATGAAGCTGAAATTTGAAAGTGGAAAATTTGCAACACCCTCTCTAGAAGATGTGAAAAAGGCTTTATTATCTGGTCTGAAAGAGAATTACGAACAAGTAAATATTGAAGTTGTCGAATGTCCAAACTTAAAAGACTGGGGTTGTCCATCTGAGGGAATTTCAGGAAATGAAAAAATAATAGATGTTGGAGGGGAACCTTATATGCATGACAAAAAATTTATCGGTACAGAATTCGATTATGAGGAAATTGCCAAGAATATAGGTTCAGAAAAATCATATGCTTTAGGTGCTGGCTCAGGAGCCATGTCTTGTTTACAGGGACACTGCGGCGAGTTAGTTATTAATGAAAATTTTATTACCTCAGAGTCAAAATCAGTAATTGCTAGAGTTGGAAAGAATAAGGAATGTATAGTTAGCAAATACACCGAAAAGAAGCATGGAGGTTTATCAAATATTTACTACTCAGATGGAAAAAAAGGAAAGGTAATTCAAATAAAAATAAAAAAAAGAATTGGCAAACAGGGTTCTTTATCCCAAGCGATGAGAAATTCATTAAAAACACATCTTCCAGTAAAAGGAAATAGCCATGTAGCTCTAGCAGGTGTCATTAGAATTCTTAATGGAAAAATAAAATCACACGTTCAGCCAGATTATGATGATATTAAAATAGATTACTATGATCCAATTCAAATGAAATGTGTTAAAGATTTTTTACAATTCTATGAACCTGTAGGACCGGAGCTACAATGTTACTCAGTTCTTTGGACTGGAGATCCTACTGGTGGGAATTTAAATCTTAGAGAATCGGGCGAACACACCCATTTTCATTCTTATAAACATTTAAAGGATGCTGGACATTATCACTTTGATGTTACCCCAGAAGAAATTAACTATATTGGATATTTTAATATTCCAAAAGAAGTGCACAGGGTTAACAATATTTATAAGGAATTGTCTCAAAAAAAATAATCAAATAATTGATTTAATATAAAAAAGTCTACTAATTGGTTACGGAAGAAGGATTTGAACCTTCGACCTTCAGGTTATGAGCCTGACAACCGTACCTTTCTGCCAATAAAATTAACACAACACATCAAAAAAGCTGGATAAAATTTCAAGATTTACTTAACGTTGTGTCAGGGATGTGTCAGTGGACATGACAGAAAAATAGTGTAAAATTTGTGTCATGAGTGTATTAGCTGAACTTTTAAAAAAAGCTCCACAATCAGTAAAAGATAAGTACAAAATAAAAATTAGAGAAAAAGCTATCGAGCGAGTTAAAACAAATTTAGTAAAACATAACAAAACAATTGATGATTATTCAGACGATGAAATGGAAGCTCTAATACAAAAAGAAGAGGGCGGTTTGAACGAGGACGTTAAAAAGGGAATACTTACTACTTTGTTGGTTGCAGCAGGAATTGAAATAGTTGCAGGTGGTTAAAAAAATAAATCAGATTATAACTTTAATTCTTGGCACAAAATTAATGATGTGGGCAGTGCCAGATACTAAACGTTTTATAAAAGGTACCATAATAACTGCAGCCGTCATACTTCTAACCATGTATTTTCATGGGGAATATTTAAGCTGGGCAGAATTATCTGGTCACACTACTTATTTAAGTATTTCATACCTAATTAAAAATTTAATAATTCTAATTTCATTAGTAATTTTGTTTTTTTACTTAAAAAAAACAAAAAAGAAAGTTTATCCAAAAGTAAAAGGTGAAGAAAAGATCTATACCAAGGGAACAAACGAAGACTACTTTGATAAATTTAGAAATAAAAAAAAGTTGAGATCAAGAGCTGAACAACTTCTAGAAAGAAATGAAAAAGATCAAAAAAAGGAATGAGCTATCTATTTTTGAGGAATTTAGATTAAAAAAACCTACTAATGCTCGTTCATCCAAGGATTATCCAAGAGAGCACAGTCTCCATAAACTCAATTTATTCTGCGAAAAAAATAAAGATAATATTCCTATCTCTTTTTGGAAAAAAAAAAATATAAAAATAATTCAAGTAGATGGATTTGGGCAACCGATACTTTCAGGTGACAAAAATTATAAGAAAGTCTTACCTAAAGAATCTTCCTTAAAAAGATATAATAGCAAAATATTAGTTACAATTAATAAATATAAGATCCCAGTTTCATGGTGGACAAAAGATAAAAATGGAAAATTAATTCAATTAAATATTAAGGAAAAAGATGGAGGTGTTGAATTTAATATTAAATCTTGGTTAAGAAATGAAGCAATAAATGCTGTTGGACTTGAAATTCGTACTATGAAAAAGAAGGCTTATGAATATTCAAAAAAAGAACTGATGAATATGATTGAAGCAGAGGAGAATAAAATTATTAAAAAAGGAGGGATGAAAGCTGTAAGAATAGCAGCTTTATCAGCTATAGGTTTACCTTTCTTAGGATTTTTATAAAATATGCTTGAAACAATAATAGTTATAGAGATCGTTGCACTTTGTATAGCAGTATACCTAGCAAGCCAAAATTAAAGATGAATAAAGCCCATATAGTTACTTTGTTTGTTTCTTTATTGGCCGGACTTGAAATCCCTGACCTTGATTTAATTTTAATTTTTATTTTGGGACATAGATCAATCATAACTCATAGCATTATTTTACCTTATTTGTTTTACAAATTTTTAACCAAAGATGGAAAACAGAATTTTTTAGATAAGTATTTTTCTAAAATATTTACTTCCAATAAAATTAAAAGCGATTTTTTAGACTTTGCTTATATTGGCTTCTTGATTGGTATAGCCATTCATCTTTGTGCTGATTTATTTCCAAAAGCATATGTTGGTTACGCATTGATTAAGTTGCCTTTTAATATTTCGATTGGAGCACCACTATCTATAATTTGGATGTTCGGAAATATGTTTTTTGCATTAAAAATTGCCTTTAAAAAAATAAACGAGAAGAAAATAGATGAGAAAATAAAAAAATATATATTTTTTGGAATTATTATAGTTGGAATAATATATATAATAAGTGACTCTAATCCTATTTCAAAAATAACTTTAATGATTATTTCATTTCCGATTATATGGTTTTATGCAAGAAAAGGTTTTAAGTTTATCAAAAAATAGTTATGTTGTGTCAGGCGTGTGTCAGGAAAACTTTCTTTATGTATCTTAAAATAAAAAAGTGTTGGTGTTATTGGTTGCGGGGGAAGGATTTGAACCTTCGACCTTCAGGTTATGAGCCTGACGAGCTACCAGACTGCTCCACCCCGCGATAAGATTTTTACAAACGCTTAAGGTTAACAGCTTGTAATTTACCTTTTTCCTCTTTTATTTCAAACTCTATTTCTTGATTTTCTTTGAGAACTCTTAATTTTGATTTTTCTAATGATGTTACATGTAAGAAAATATCTTTTTCACTATCATTGTCCTTGATAAATCCATAACCCTTTTTAGAGTCAAACCATTTAACTTTACCAGTGGCCATAATCTTAATTATTAGGTTACTTTTATAACCTATTTCTTAGACGCTGAAATTTTTTTGCTCTTTTGATGTTTTCGAGACGAATTCTCTTTTTTTTCTCTGAAGGTTTTTCATAAATACTCTTCATTTTTATAATTTTAAAGAAACCTTCTTTTTGCAATCTTCTTTTAAGAACTCTTATTGCTTGCTCTACATTATTATCTTTAACGTCTATTTTAATAAATCCTCCATTAATAAATTAGGGCAGTAGTTAACATGTTGGAATGTCATTGTCTATATAGGATTTAGTATGGTCTTTTTGGAATATTACTTTCAAATTCCGATCTATACTTTTTTAATTTTTGACTGATTTTAGGATATTTACGACTTAAAATAGCAATTGCAAATAATGCTGAGTTTTTAGCTCCAGCTTTTCCAATAGCTAAAGTTGCAACAGGAACACCAGCAGGCATTTGCACAGTTGAGTAAAGGCTGTCAACGCCATTTGTAACACTCGGCATTGGCACACCAAGAACTGGTATAGTTGTTAAAGCTGCAGTAACTCCTGCTAAATGCGCTGCTCCACCAGCCGCAGCAATAATTACTTCGTAATCTTTTTTTTCAGCTTCAGAAATAAATCTTTCTAATCTTTTTGGAGTTCTGTGAGCAGAGATGACTCTGACATCATGATTAATTCCAAATTCTTTAAAAATTTCACTACAGTGTTCCATAACACCTTTCCAATCAGATTTACTACCCATGATAATTCCAACCGTAGGATTATTACTGATTTTGCTCATTTGTATTTTCCTCAACTTTTTTTTCTTCTAATTTAGCTTTTTCTAAAGCCTTCGCTTCTTTTTCTTTTAGCTTTTTCTCTCTCGTAACTCTTCTGTTAGCTTTTTCAACAGCCTTTTCAAAAATTGTTTGACTGCAGAGACCAAGTATCACTGGATCTTTCGGTGTTAAGCTGGATAAATTCCAATAAGTCCTTTTTCTTATTAATGAGACGGTACCCTTTGTGCTTCCAACAATTTTTGCTATTTGACCATCTGTAAGCTGAGAAAAATTTTTGACCAACCAAAGTATAGAGTCAGGCCTATCCTTTCTTTTCGAAAGCGGCGTATATTTGACTTTTTTTCTTTCTGTCGAAACTACAACTTCTTCATTCTTCTTATTAATTTTTAAATCTCTTTTGTCGTCTTTAGAGCAAACATCAATCTCATCCCGGGTTAGTTGACCTGCTAGAATAGGGTTGTAGGCTTTTATACCTTTTGCTACATCTCCATCTGCTATTCCCTTGACCTCTAGTTCATGTAATTTACAAAAGTTAGCAATTTGTTTAAAACTTAATGTTGTATTTTGAACAAGCCAAACAGCCGTTGCTTTTGGCATAAAAGGACCATCTTGCATAATTTATTTTTTTTCTTTCCTTAAATTACTAAATTTTTTATTGTACTTACTTACTCTTCCCTTATCTAAAATTTTTTGGCTTCCACCTGTCCAGGCTGCGTGTGATTTAGGATCAATATCCAATTTTAAAGTATCACCCTCTTTACCCCAGGTTGACATAGTCTCAAATTTTGAACCATCAGTCATAACCACGCTTATTTTATGATAATTTGGGTGAATTTTTTTTTTCATGCAAAAGTTTTTATAACAATATTCTTAATGGCTCAACAAATTTTTACAGTAAATTTCTCAATTCCTTATGGATTTTTGAATTAGTAGCAATAATATCAATTTTTTTTTCCAAAAAACCGTTACTGTTTAAACTCTCAACAAACCCTCCAGACTCCTTTACAAGAATTAATCCAGCAGCAATATCCCAGTAATTAATCTCTCTGTGCCAATATCCATCATATCTACCTGAAGCAACATAGGCAATATCTAAAGCAGCACTACCAGATTTTCTTACATGAGAATTTACCTCTACAGAAATTTTTTGATATTCTTCAAAAATGAATTCTCTTTTTTCACTATTTACCTTTGGACCACCAGTAACTAAACAACTATTTTTAAAATCCGATTTATTAGAAACTCTTATCCTTGAATTATTTAAGTATGCTCCATTACCTTTTTCAGCAAAAAACATTTCATTTTTAATAGGATCAAAAATTATACCGGAAATAATCTCTGATTTTTCCTCATAAGCTATTGAAATCGCAAAATGTGGAAGACCATTTAAAAAATTAAAAGTTCCATCAATAGGGTCAATCACCCATTTTTTATCCTTAGTTTTTCCCTGAATTAAACCTGTCTCTTCACTTAAAATTGAATAGCCTGATTTTTCTAATTCCTTAATAATTATTTTTTCGACACGTTTATCTGATGCAGTAACGAAATCTCCCGGTCCTTTCTCTGAGACCTGTAATTTTTCTACCTCACCAAAGTCCCTTATCAACACTTTAGATGCTTTTATGCAAGCTTTTTGCATTAAATTAAATTGTGGAGAATTTATTTTCATTAATTTACTTTCTTTACATATTCTAAATTTCTTGTGTCGAGTATAATTTTATTTCCTTCTTCTATAAAAGGTGGAACCATAATATTTAAACCATTTTTAAGTTTTGCTGGCTTATAGGATGAAGATACAGTTTGACCTTTTACTACTCCATCTGTACTTTCAATTTCACATTCAATATTAGTAGGTAAATCAACAGATAGTGGATTTTCCTCTAAGAAAGAAATTGTTACTTTTAAATTCTCTGTTAAAAGTTTTAACTTTTCACCCAATAAATCTTTCTTAATAGAAATCTGCTCAAAGTTATCTGGATCCATAAAAAAACACCCGCTATCATCTGAATATAAAAAATTAAATTCTTTTTCTTCAAGTTGAGCACGCTCTACATTTTCACTGGACCTAAATCTTTGATTAAGCTTCGTTCCTTTGGTTAAACTTTTAAGCTCAACTTGATTAAATGCTCCACCTTTTCCAGGCTTAACATGTTGAGCTTTTAGCACGGTCCAATGATCATTATTATGTTCAATAATCATTCCAGGTTTAATTTCGTTACCTTGTATTTTCATTTTAGTTAAATAGTTTAATAACTTCTTTGGGTTTTAAGCGAGGGTTATTCCA
>CACFQM010000008.1 GCA_902568425.1 uncultured Pelagibacteraceae bacterium
AAAATTAAATTTTTTTCATTAATTTTAATCTTTGTAATTTTCTTCCAACTAGTATCTCTAATCGGGAAAGTGTTATCTAAAAATTCTCTTGTAAATTTTATTACTTTATTTCCTCTATCTTCATTGTAATCTTTACTAATTTCTCCAGGTATCGCATCTGTTCCATACAACGCATCATATAAGCTGCCCCAACGAGCATTGGCAGCATTCAAAGCATATCTTGCGTTATCAACTGGCACCACTAATTGAGGTCCTGCTATTGAAGATATTTCTTTATCAACATTTGATGTATTAATTTCAAAATCAGATTGTTCTTCTACAATATAATTAATTGATTTTAAGAAATCTATATACTCACTTTTGTCAAAATTTGATCCCTTTTTTGATAAATGCCACTGATCGATTTTTTTTTGAATATCATTTCTTTTTTGAATTAATTCTTTATTTTTTGGAGATAATTCATGTATAGACTTATCAAATTCTGACCAAAACTTTTTCGGATCTATACCTGTGCCTGGTATTACTTCATTATCTATGAAATCAAGAAGATTTTTATCTACCTTTAGATTATTAATAGCAGTTTTTTTCATTTACAAATAATACAACAAATAAATTAAGTTTTAACAACACTTTATTGACACATTTGAAATTTAGTTAAATTAAATATATTATTTTTATTATAGTTTATGAGAAATTACCTGGAATTTGAAAAAGAGATAAAAAGTCTTGAAGAAGATCTAGATCAGTCTAAGAACCCATTCGATAAAGAAGGTATTTCAGAGGTAGATACGAATAAAATTGAAAAAATTCAAGATGAGATAAATGAAAAATTAAGATCTACTTATTCTAAACTAAATAGCTGGCAAAAAACCCAAGTTGCTAGACATGAAGACAGACCCAGAGCAAACTTTTATATTAATAAAATATTTTCAAATTTTACTTTGCTTTCAGGCGACAGACTATTTGCAGATGATAAGTCAATAATTGCAGGTTTTGGTTTAATTGATGGAAAGTCTGTTTTAATTTTAGGTCAAGAAAAAGGTGACAATTTAAATACAAGACTCGAAAGAAATTTTGGAATGATGAAACCAGAAGGTTATAGAAAGTGTATTAGATTAATGAAATTAGCTGATCGTTTTAAAATACCAGTTGTTTCATTTATTGATACACCAGGTGCTTATCCAGGGATTGGAGCAGAACAAAGAGGACAGGCAACTGCGATAGCTAGCTCAATAGAATGTTGTATGTCATTAAAAGTTCCAAACATATCTATAATTATTGGAGAGGGAGGATCAGGAGGAGCAATAGCTTTAGCCTCTTCAAACAAAGTTATAATGTTAGAACATTCAATTTATTCTGTTATCTCACCTGAGGGGTGCGCTTCTATTTTATGGAGAGATCCAACTAAGTCGTTAGAAGCAGCAGAGGCAATGAAACTAACTGCAGATGATTTGTTAAAATTGAAAATTATTGATGAAATTATTCCAGAACCACTCGGAGGTGCTCACCGAGACTCTGAACAAATTGCAATAGAAATAAAAAAATCAATCTTAAAAAATTTAGTAGAATTTGAAAATTTATCCGGTAATCAAATTTTTGAGCAAAGAAAAAATAGGTTTTTAAAAATAGGTAGAGATCAAGGATTTAAAAAATCATCAGAAAGAGAAACTATAAGTGGTTTAAGCTATATCGAACCTGGATTTAATAAAATTTTAAGATTTTTTAAAAACAATAAAAATATTTCTTTAATTGGTTTGGGGGCTTTAGTATTGGCTTCTATTCTTTACTTTTTAGTGTAGTAAATGCGCATTAAATCAAAATTTCTCAAATTAACTTCAATCATTAGCTTGACATTTATTCTTTAAACCAGTTAAAGGTCCATAACGGTTTTCTTTTTTTAAAAGAAGATCAATGTTAAGTTAATAAATAAGGAAGAAAAAAATGAGTCTAAAAGGAAAAGTAAAATGGTTCAATGGAACTAAAGGTTATGGTTTTATTGAAAGAGAAGATAAGGAAAAGGACGTTTTCGTTCATTCTTCAGCAGTAAGAGCAGCTGGTTTAAAACATTTAAACGAAGGTGATGAGCTTACTTTTGATGTAGAGAACGGAGAAAAAGGACCTGCCGCGGTAAATCTACAGAAATCTTAAATCTTAATTACCAGCAAAATAATCAATTGGGACAAAGGCAAAGATTTATGTTTTTGTCCCAATAATCAGGGGTTGAATTTAATTTTTAATTTGTTAAAAACACAAAAGATGAAAAGACAAAAAATCACTACTAAATCACACTCACACTCTCACAGAGTGCACGCTAAGCTATTGCTTAGCTAAATCACTACATATTTAAAATACAAATTTATAAACAATTAATATAAAAAGGAGTTATGCAGCAGTAGCTCAGTTGGTTAGAGCACTAGTTTGTGGAACTAGGGGTCGGTGGTTCGAATCCACCCTGCTGTACCATAAAATGGTAAAAGACAAAAAAACCAAACCTTCAAAGGAATTACCTTTAGGTTTTGTTGATAGACAAGAAAAAGAATTACTTGTACGTGATTTTATAATTTCAAATATTAAAGAAGTTATGATCAAGTATGGTTTTCAATATCTCGAAACACCAAGTTTTGAGTATACGGATAGTATTGGAAAATTTTTACCAGATAAAGATAGACCAGACGAAGGTGTCTTTTCATTTAAAGATGAAAATAAATGGCTGTCTTTAAGATACGATCTTACAGCACCTCTAGCTAGGTATGTTGCAAAAAATTATTTAGAAATTCCAAAACCATTTAAAAGGTATCAACTAGGGACTGTTTGGAGAAACGAAAAACCAGGACCAGGAAGATTCAAAGAATTTATTCAATTTGATGCAGATTATATTGGCACAAATAATTTATTAGCAGATGCTGAGCTATGTATTTTAATGTCAGAAATTTTAAAAAAATGCGGATTATCAGAAAAAGATTTTAAAATAAAAATCTTTAACAGAAAAATTATGGATGACTTACTGAATAATCTAGGTCTAGAAAAAAAATATAAAAAAGAAGATGAGCTTGAAAAAATAAAATTAAAAATTTTAAGATCGCTTGATAAAATAGATAGACTAGGAGAACAAGAAGTGTTTAAACTTCTAGGAAAGGGCAGAAAAGACAAATCTGGTGACTTCACTGAAGGAGCGCAACTTAATGATAATCAAATTTCAATAATTGAAAATTTTTTAAGTGATTTAAAAGTTGCCAGGAGCAAAACTTTAAAAGAGGCAGGTTTAACAGTGAAAGATGACCTTGAAGATGACTCTGCTGAAGCAGATATTTATAGAGAAGAAATAAAAGGAACTGATGAAGAAAATTATATTTATTTTGACTCTGTTTTTAATGATCGCAAAGGTATTCCAACTGAGGGACTTAACGAGTTACAGCAGATCAAAGAAATATTTGGAAGAGCTGGTTTCAAGAATTATATAATTGATCCAACGGTTGTTAGAGGCCTCGAATATTATACAGGAATCGTATTTGAGGCTGAATTAACTTTCGATGTTAAGAATAATCAAGGTAAAATTATTCAATTTGGTTCTGTTGGTGGCGGAGGCAGATATGACAATTTAACAAAAAGATTTAACAAAAATTTGGATTTTCCTGCAACAGGTATATCTATTGGTGTTGATCGATTATCTTATGCGATTACGCAAAAAAGAAATTTTAATTTAAAAGAGAGTAAACCTGTATTGATTTGTCTTTTTGAAGAATTTTTAATGAAAGATTATTTTGAAATTCAAAGAGAGTTAATAAAGAACGATATTCCTGTTGAGATATATTCTGGAGAAGGTGAACTAAAAACCCAACTAAAATATGCCAACAAAAGAGGTTCACCCATAGCTATTCTGGTTGGTGCAAATGAAAAAGGACAAAATAAAGTTACTCTAAGAAATTTAAGTTCTGGAGAGGAAAAGAGTTTAAATATTAATGATTTAGCAAATGAAATCAAAAAAATTATCTGAACAAATTATCAAGACTTTTAAAAGTAATGGTTTTGTTTTATCAGAACCAGACGTACTTTTAGATTCAGATTATATCATCGAAAGATCTGGGGAGAATTTTAGGAAGATAATGCTTACTTTTGAGGATGATGCTGGAAAAAGCATGTGTTTAAGACCAGATTTGACAGTTGCATCGTGTATTAAATATTTAAAAGATAAATCAAAAGCAAACTCAAAGATATATTATTCAGGCCAAGCTTATAGAAGGTCGAAAAGTTTGAAAAAAGTCATTAATTATCAATTAGGTTTAGAGATTTTTGGCTCTAAGAATAAATCAACTGATGATTTAAAAGTTTTAAAAACAATAACTAGTTCAATTAATAAAATAAAAATTAAAAATATATCGATCAAAGTTGGCGATGTAAGTTTATTTAAGCAATTAATCGAGTCCTTAAAAATACCAGAAAGATGGAGAATGAGATTAAAAAGGCACTTTTGGCGACCAAAATATTTTGAAGATTTACTTAATAGGCTTGAAACAAATTCTGACGTTGATCCTGCTATAGTGGAATTGGATAAGAAAAAGTTTTATGAAATGAAGAATATTGATCAAAACAAAGAAGTTGCCAGCCGAAAAGTTTCGGAAATCATATCTAGATTTGACAGAAAAATTAAAGACCCAAGATCATTTAAAGAAAATAAAAAAATTGTTAAAATTATCAAAGATTTTTTAAAAATTAATTGTTCATTGGATAAACTTGATAAAACATTAAATAATTTTATTGATAAAAATCAACTGAGCAGGAGCGTTTTTAAAGACCTATCAAGTTTGAAAAATTTATCTAGATTAAATTCTAAAATTACTTTTTCTACTAATTTTGGTAGAGATATCGAGTACTATTCTGGAGTAGTATTTGAGATATACAGTTCATCAAACAAAGAGATAGCACGAGGTGGTAGGTACGATGGTTTGTTGAAAAATCTTGGATCTGATAAAAATATTTCAGCAGTAGGTGCTGCAATCAATTTAAATAATTTAAAAATATGAAAAATTTGATAACTATAGGGTTACCAAGCAAAGGTAGATTGAAAGAGAGTTCGATAAACTTTTTTGATAAAAATAATTTAAAACTTACTACAAATGGTGGAGAGAGAAACTATTTTGCTGCAGTAAAAAATTTCCCCAATATTAAAATAATTTATTTACATGCAAAAGAAATTATCCAAAGAATTGGCGATGACACCCTTGATATTGGGATTTCAGGTTTAGATCTTTTAAATGAGTCAGCTGCAAACCTGAAACAAAAGATTGAAATTAAGAAAAAACTAGACTTTGGTTTAGCAAATGTTGTGATTGCTATCCCAGATGATTGGATTGATGTACAAACCTTAGCTGATTTAGAGGAGGTTTCATTTGATTTTAGAGATAAAAAAAATACAAGATTACGAGTTGCAACCAAATATCCTAATCTGACAAATACCTTTCTTGTTTCAAAAGGTATTACACAATACAAAATAGTTCCTAGTCTTGGTGCAACAGAGACCTATCCCTTTATTGGATCTTCAGAAATTATTACAGATATAACTTCTACAGGAAAAACTTTGAAAGATAATAATCTCAGAATTTTAAAAGACGGCTTAATTTTGAAATCTCAGGCTTGTCTATTTTACTCAAAAAAAAAGGCTGCGAAATTGCAGCCTTTTTTAAATTCCTTAAAGTGATAGGGATTACATTCTCATACTGGTATCTAATAATACTTGATTTACTCAACATTTTGAACATTCCTTCATCACTATTTAAAGCAATATCAAAGCAAGTTAAAAGATGATTGTTTTATTTTTCGAACTCTTTTTTAATTGGAGTAAAATACAAGAAAACTAATATCGCTCCACTATTTGCCCATCCTAATCCATCAAGCAAATAAAAGATTGGGTCATAAGCACCTATGCCCAATAACAACACCAATATTGATCCCAAAATGAATAGAAATAGATACATTTGTTTTCCAATATTCTTAAATTTATATAATAAATATAAATTTACTAAGTATAATACCAAAAAAACTAGAGCAATTACTCCAAGCATATCGCTCATATTGTTTGATTGACTTACACCTTCATTAAAAGCGATAACTATTTCAGATTCAAAAAAAACAGAAATAAATATTAAAATTAATAATGATAAATCTAATAAAATCAGTCTTTTGAATATTTTTTTTAAATTCATATTAAGTTAATTATTACTACAATTTTCAAAAAAAAACCCCCGAAACTTTCGTTCCGAGGGTTTAAATTTTTCTAGGAAACTAGTTAGTTTGAATGGTTTTTACATTCCCATTCCTCCCATTCCTCCCATTCCACCCATTCCTCCAGGAGGCATAGCAGGACCAGCATCTTTTTCCTCTGGTTTGTCAGCTATCATCGCTTCTGTTGTGATTAAAAGACCTGCAATTGATGATGCATCTTGAAGAGCTGATCTAACAACTTTCATTGGATCAATAATTCCTTTAGAGAACATATCGCAATATTGTTCTTCTTGCGCATCAAACCCGTGACTATGTTTTTTCCCATCTAATAGTTTTCCAACCACTACTGATCCATCAACACCAGCGTTTGCTGCAATTTGTCTAATAGGTGCTTGTAAAGCTTTTTTAATTATATCCACACCAGCTTTTTGATCATCACCTTTAACTTTAACTTTATCTAACTCTTGAGAAGCATAAAGTAATGCGCAACCACCACCGACTACAACACCTTCTTCGACAGCTGCTCTAGTTGCGTTTAATGCGTCCTCAACTCTATCTTTTCTCTCTTTAACTTCAACTTCTGTGGCTCCACCAACTTTAATCACTGCAACACCACCAGCTAGTTTTGCTAATCTTTCTTGAAGTTTTTCTTTATCATAATCGGATGTAGTTTCTTCGATTTGTTTTCTAATTTGATTACATCTTGCTTCAATATCAGCTTTTTTACCTGTACCAGCTACTATTGTGCTATTCTCTTTATCAATCTTAACTTTTTTGCAAGAGCCTAAATTATTAATCTTAACATTCTCTAATTTAGTACCAAGATCTTCAGATATAACCTGGCCACCAGTTAAAATCGCAATATCTTCTAACATTTCTTTTCTTCTATCTCCAAAGCCTGGAGCTTTTACCGCAACAACTTTTAAACCGCCTCTAAGTTTATTAACAACAAGTGTAGCTAGCGCTTCTCCTTCAACGTCTTCAGAAATTATCATTAATGGTCTGTTAGCTTGAACTACAGATTCAAGAAGCGGTACCATTGGTTGTAAGTTTGTTAATTTTTTTTCATGAAGTAAAACTAGAGGATTATCTAATTCAGTTGTCATTTTATCTGCATTAGTTACAAAATAAGGAGATAAATATCCACGATCAAATTGCATTCCTTCAACTACATCTAATTCTGTTTGAATCCCTTTTGCTTCCTCAACGGTAATAACACCCTCATTACCAACTTTTTGCATTGCTTTTGAAATCATATCTCCGATTTCTTTTTCACCATTTGCAGATATAGTTCCAACCTGAGCTACTTCTTCGTTAGCTTTTACTTTTTTTGAAGTTTTTTTAAGACTATCGATTACACTTTCAACAGCTTTATCAATACCTCTTTTTATGTCCATAGGATTCATTCCTGCTGTCACATATTTGATACCTTCACCAACTATTGCTTGAGCTAAAATACTTGCTGTTGTAGTTCCATCGCCAGCATTATCGTTTGTTTTACTAGCAACTTCCTTAACCATTTGTGCTCCCATATTTTCAAACTTATCCTCTAGCTCAATTTCTTTAGCAACTGTTACCCCATCTTTAGTAGTTCTTGGAGCGCCATATGATTTGTCAATTACTACGTTTCTTCCTTTAGGACCAAGAGTTGTTTTTACTGTATTCGCTAGTGTATCAACTCCTTTAAGCATTTTTGCTCGAGCTTCATTATTAAATTTTATTATCTTTGGCATCTATATCTCCTTTTATAATTATTTACTTTTTGTGATACCCATAATGTCAGACTCTTTCATTATGCTGTATTCTTTACCGTCGATTTTAACCTCTGTTCCAGACCACTTTCCAAATAAAACTCGATCTCCAGCTTTAACATCCATTTTGACAATTTTTCCATCTTCGGTTTTTGCGCCATTACCCACAGCAACGACCTCTCCCTCTTGAGGCTTTTCTTTTGCAGTATCTGGTATAATTATTCCACCCTTGGTTTTTTCCTCACTATCAAGGACTTTGATGAGAACTCTGTCGTGTAATGGTCTAAATTTCATGAAAACTCCTATAATTTATAATAATGTGGAATATGGTATGTATTTAGAAATTTGCAAGAGTATGATAATAAAAAATTTGTCAAAAAAAGCTTGAATTTCCTATGAAAATTAAAAAATTGGAGCATCTTTCCGAAATTTTTCAAGAATATGATGCATTTATAATCGATTTGTGGGGAGTAATGCATAATGGAGTAAATTTATATAACTCTGCAATTAATGCCGTAAGGGAACTTCAATCAAATGGAAAAAGAATTGTTTTTTTATCAAACGCACCACGACCAACAAAAAAAGTAGTTGAATTTTTAAAGAAAATGAAAATGGAGGATAAGTTCCTTAGAAACGTTTTTACCTCAGGCGAGGCAGCATTGAATTCACTAAAACAAAATAAATTTGGTAAAAAATTTTATCACCTTGGCCCTCAAAGAGATGACTCTTTATTTATAGATGTAAAAGAAAATAAAACTACTCTAGAAGGAAGTGACTTTATACTGTGTACGGGACTTTTTGATGAAGAAAGTGAAAATTTACAGTTTTACAAAGATTTATTAAAAAATTATGTAAATAAAAAATTAGTTTGCACCAATCCTGATCTAATTGTTCATAGAGGTGGTGAAGAAGAATATTGTGCTGGAAAAATAGCTGAAATTTTTGAAAATCTAGGTGGGAAAGTAATATATTTTGGTAAGCCCCATAAAGAGGTTTATCTTTCCTGTTTAAAAACAAATCAAAAAACTTTAGTAATTGGAGATAATCTTAGAACTGATATTAAAGGTGCAAACAATATGAATCTAGATTCAATATTTATAACTAGTGGCGTACACAAATCAAAAACAATAAATGAAAATCTAATGGAAAAGTTATTGGCCGAACACAAAGTATCAGCTAATTACTTTCAAAAAGAATTAACGTGGTAGATGAAAATTTATAAAAATTTTAATATTTCTAAAAATTTTGAGAGTTCAGCAATTGCAATTGGTAATTTTGATGGATTTCATTTAGGTCACCAAAAAGTAATTAAGTCTGGAAAATATCTGGCCAGAAAACATAAACTTAAGTTTGGTTTATTAGTTTTTCACCCCTTACCAGTTATGTTTTTTAACAAAAAAATAAAAAATTTTAGAATAGATTCATTAAAACAAAAAATTGAAACATCTAAAAAATTAGGTATTGATTTTATAATAATTAAAAAATTTGATAAAAAATTTTCAAAAACAAGTGCTGAAAATTTCATAGAACATGTTCTTCATAAAAAATTAAAAGCTAAACTAATTTTCATAAGTCAAAATTTTAAATTTGGAAAAAATAGAGCTGGTAATATAAATTTATTAAAAAAAAAGGAAAGTATTTACAAATATAAAACAAAAACTGTAAAACCATTAAACAAATACAAATCCATCATCTCATCGACCTTAATAAGAAAAAATATAATTAAGGGAAAGATTGATTCTGTAAATAAAATGTTAGGAAGATATTGGTCTATTGAAGGTATAGTTAAAAAAGGAGAAAAACGAGGAAGAAAAATAGGTTTTCCGACATGTAATCTAGAATTGAAAGATTATGTTATTCCAAAGACTGGTGTTTATGCCTCAAAAATAATTTTAAACAAAAATTTTAAAAGAAAGGGTATTGTAAATATAGGTTATAAGCCCACTTTCGGAAAAAATAAGCTCTTATTGGAAGCACATATTTTTGGTTTGAAAAAAAATTTATATGATAAAAGTATTAAAATAATGCTGACAAAATTTATTAGAAAAGAAAAAAAATTTAAAAATATGATGCAATTAAAAAAACAGATTAAAAAGGATATAAAACAAGCAAAATAAATATTATGCCAGAAAATAATTTAAATCTTCCAAAAACTTCTTTTTCAATGAAAGCAAATTTACCCTCTAAAGAACCAAAAATATTGGAAACTTGGGACAAAATTAAACTTTATGAAAGATTAAGAAAAAAATCAGAAGGTAAAAGTAAGTTCGTTCTTCATGATGGACCGCCTTATGCTAATGGTCATATACATATGGGAACAGCTCTAAATAAAATTTTGAAAGATATAGTTACTAAATTTCATCAAATGAATAACAAAGATTCTATTTATGTACCTGGATGGGACTGTCATGGTTTACCGATAGAATGGAAGATCGAGGAGCAATATAAAAAAAGAAAAAAAAATAAAGATGAAGTACCCATAAAGGACTTTAGAAAAGAGTGTAGAGAATTTGCAGAAAAGTGGATAGTAATTCACAAAAAAGAATTCAAAAGGTTAGGCGTGATAGGTGATTGGGAAAATTATTATTCTACTATGAGCTATGAAGCAGAAGCTCAGATCGTAAGAGAACTAGGTAAATTTTTGAAGGAAGGAAGTCTCTATAGGGGTTTCAAGCCTGTTTTATGGTCTACAGTTGAGAAAACAGCTTTAGCAGATGCAGAAGTAGAATATAAGGATCACAAATCAAATACTATCTATGCATCTTTTAAAGTAAAAAAAACTGACAAAGATTATTTAAAAAACACTTCTATAATTATTTGGACTACTACACCTTGGACGATTCCAGCAAACAAAGCACTAGCTTATAACAAAGATATTAATTATGTAGTTTTAGATATAAATAAAAATAAAATTGTTGTGGCTGAGGAATTAATTCGGTCAGTAATAGAAAATTGTGAGCTAGGTAAGCATGAAGTTTTAAAAACGTTTAAAGGCAGCGAATTTAGTAATACTTTATGTTCTCACCCATTTAAAAATTTAGGTTATGAGTATGATGTGCCGATGTTAGAGGCAAATTTTGTAACTTTAGATCAAGGTACTGGAGTTGTTCACTGTGCCCCTAGTCATGGGCCTGATGATTTTAATTTGTGTTTGAAACATGGAATGAAGGCAATCGAAACAGTTAATAATGACGGTCTTTATACAAAGAATATACCTATTTTCGAGGGCACGCACGTATTTAAAGCTGATGAAATAATTATAAAAAATTTAAAAGAGCAAAATAATCTTTTAGGTAGCGGCAATTTAATACACAGTTACCCTCATTCTTGGAGATCTAAAGCCCCGCTAGTGCACAGAGCTACACCTCAATGGTTTATATCGATGGAAAGTCATAAGCTTAGAAAAAAAGCAATCGACTCTATTGATCAGACAAACTTTTACCCAGAAAAAGGAAAAACAAGAATTAGATCAATGATAGAGACAAGACCAGACTGGTGTATATCAAGACAGCGTTCCTGGGGAGTACCTTTACCAATTTTTATCGACAAGAAAACTAATGAACCTTTAAGAGATCCCGAAGTAATTGAAAATATAGCAAAAATTTATGAAAAAGAAGGATCTGACTGTTGGTTTCATGATGATCCACAAAGGTTTCTTGGAAAAAAATATAACAAAGACAATTATATTAAATCAAACGATATAGTAGAGGTTTGGTTTGATAGTGGATCTACACATTCATTTGTCTTAGAAAAAAGAAAAGATTTAAAATGGCCAGCATCAATGTATTTAGAGGGTTCTGACCAACACAGAGGCTGGTTTCACTCCTCTCTTTTAGAATCTTGTGGAACTAGGGGAAGAGCTCCTTTTGAAAGTATACTTTCACACGGCTTTGTTGTGGACGGAAAAGGAATGAAAATGTCTAAGTCTGCTGGCAATATTATTTCACCTGAAGATATTTTAAAAAAATATGGGGCGGATATACTTAGACTTTGGGTTGCTTCTTCAGACTACGCTGAGGATTTAAGAATAGATCATACAATATTAGAACAACACGCTGAGTCTTATAGAAAAATAAGAAATACTTTCAGATATATTTTGGGGAATTTAAGAGACAATTACAGTCCACAAAATTTCAACTCAATTAAAGTAAAAGATTTACCTGAATTAGAGCAGATAATTTTGCATAAACTTTATTTTTTAAGCTTAGAAATTAAGAAGAGTTTAAAAGATTATAATTTCCACAAGCTTCAAAAGGAGTTGTTAAATTTTTGTACTCTTGACCTATCGTCATTCTATTTTGATATAAGAAAAGACACACTATATTGTGACGATGTAAGTTCGCAAAAAAGAAAGTCATGTGTAACCTTGCTTAATATAATTCTTGAGTGTTTATTAAAATGGTACGCACCGGTGTTATCATTCACAACTGAGGAAATTACAGATTTATCAAATAAAAATAAAAAAATAAGCATCCATGAGGAAATTTTTTCTGACTTACCAGAAAATTGGAAAAATGAAACTCTATACAAAAAATGGGAAAAATTACTTTCTTTTAGACAGGAAGTTAATATCGCTATAGAGGAAAAAAGATCAAAAAAAATAATTGGATCTAGTTTAGAAGCTGATGTAAAAATTTCTTTATCTAAGAAAGATCATGAAATCCTTAATAGTGTAGACGCAGAAGAACTTTTTATTACTTCTAATGTTACAAAAACTATACAGGATGATATAAAAGATAAATTAATAGTATCAGTAAAAAAAGCTGAGGGAACAAAGTGTTCAAGATGTTGGAAAATAGTGCCAAGACCAAATGAAAATAAATGTTCAAGAACTAAAATTTGTCCGCTACAAAATGTTGGAAAATAAAATAAAAGTTAAAAAATTTGATATTTTAAGTTTCATAATAATAATTCTTGCTTTTTGTCTAGACAGATTTTCAAAAACATACGTAATTAGTCTTATTGAAAAGAACCAAAGTGAACTCTTTATAAATGATTATTTGAATATAACTTTAAACTGGAACAGAGGAATTGCATTTGGATTATTAAGCTTTAATGCTACAACAATTTACCATTTAATATCAATCTTAATTTTGACAATAATTATTTATTTAATTTACTTGATGGTTAAATCAGACTCACTTGGAAAAATTTTATTTGCATTAATTATCGGCGGTGCAGCTGGAAATTTGTTTGATAGATTTACTTATTTTGCTGTTCCAGACTTTATTGACTTTCACATTAATTCTTTCCATTGGTTTACATTCAATGTTGCAGATATTTTTATTTCTCTTGGAATTTTTTTAATAATAATTAAGGAATTTTTTTTTAAACAAAATTTATGAGAAATATTTCAAAATTTTTTTTAGTTTTCATTGTTTTTATATTTCTTAAGGGATGTGGAAATAGCTTTGGCGAATTTAAAGAAACAATGAGCGGACAAAAAGTCTCTAATACAGACGAGTTTTTAATAAAAAAAAAGGATCCACTTGTTCTACCTCCTGAATATGAAAAATTACCTTTACCAAAAACGGGTAAACAAAAAAGTAATGCGAATACTATTGAGACGGTTTTAAAATCAAATAAAACTAATAATAATAACTCAAAAGTATCAACAGATTTAGAAAATATGATTTTAGAGGAATTAAGAAAATAATTAATGTCATCTAATATTAAAATTATTAACGATATAATTACTCAAAACAGCATTCTTTTAAAATATTTAATAAACAACTCTAAATTTGAATTCAAATTTAAAAAATTTAAAAAATTTAAAACTATTTTAATTATTGGTATGGGCGGCTCTATTCTTGGTGCCAAAGCTATTTACGATTTTCTGAAACATAAAACAAAAAAAAATTTTATTTTTATTGATAATCTTGATGAAAATTATTTAAAAAGTATCAAAAAAAATAATAATTTATCAAAAAGTCTTTTTATTATAATTTCAAAGTCAGGTAACACGATCGAAACAATCTCGAATACCTATTTTTTTAAATCTTTTCTTAAATCGAAAAATACAATTATTTTAACTGAAAACAAAAATAGTTTTTTGAGAAATTTAGCAAAAGAAAAGAAATTTAATTTTCTAGAACACAAAAAATTTATAGGAGGTAGGTATTCTGTATTATCTGAAGTTGGTATGTTACCCGCATACTTAATGGGTTTTAAAGTAGAAAACTTTAAAAAAAACCTTGGTAAATTTATTTATAATAAAAAAATAATTTTAAGTTCTACAAACCTCATTAATAAGCTTAAAATTAAGAATGCAAAAATATTAGTTTTTTTTAATTATGTACCAGAACTCAATAACTTTTTGTATTGGAGCCAACAACTTTTTGCTGAGAGTTTGGGTAAAAATAAAAAAGGGTTTATCCCTGTAATATCTAATGCTCCAAAGGACCACCATAGCCTACTTCAGCTTTACCTTGATGGACCAAAGGATAAAGTTTTTTATATCGTTAGTTCAAGAAAGCAAGGAAATTTAAAAACTAAATCAGATTTTTTTAATGATAATGTTCAATATTTAAGAAAAAAAAAATATAATAATATCAAAGATTCTCAAAAAAATGCCTTTTTAAGAGTGCTGAAAAATAAAAAAAATACCTTTTAGAGAAATCAATATTCAAAAATTTAATGAGGACACAATTGGTAAATTATTTTTACAATTTATTATGGAAACAATATTTTTAGGCAAGCTAACCAATGTCAACCCTTTTGACCAGCCAGCTGTGGAAGAAGTTAAGGTGCTAACAAAAAAATTTTTAGTTTCAAAGAAGTTTTAAAAAAAAAATTTCTGATCTACCGTAGATCCTACTTTCTAAAATACTTAAAAGTTTTAAAGGCAACTCGGTTGTCTTCTTCTCTCTATGTAATATTATAAGATGTTCTTTTTTTTAAAATATTTTTTTTTTTTAAATCGTCAAAAATTGATAAAAATTCTTTATCTTTATAAGGTGGATCTAAAAATATTATATCAAATTTAAATTTAAAATTGTATTTTTCAATAAATCTTAAAACATTTCCAGAATATACTTCAACATTGTTCTCAAGTTTAAGTAAATCGATATTCTTTTTTAAATTTTTTAAAGCTTCAGAATTATTTTCAACAAAAAAACTTTTCTTAGCTCCTCGTGAAACACTCTCTAAACCAAAAGATCCTATTCCAGCATACAAATCTAAAACAAAAGAGTTTCTTATATCTGTGCCAAAACTAGTTGAATGTTCTAAAATGTTAAAAATATTTTCTCGCACTCTATCTTTTAAAGGTCTTGTTTTAAGGTTTATTGGGAAATTAAGTTTTTTATTTTTAAGTCTTCCTCTAATTATTCTCATTTTTTATGGCTCTCCAACCAATGTCTTTTCTATAAAAACCATCATCCCATTTTATTTTATCTAAATTTGTTAATATTTTTTTACGAGCATCAATAAGTTCTTTTGCTGATGAAGTTATATTTAATACTCTACCACCATTAGATAAAATTTTTTTATCCTTTATGTAGGTACCTGCATGAAAAACTTGATTATCATTATCAATTTTTAAATCTTTCAAATTTTTAATTTCACTATCTTTAATATATTTTCCTGGATATCCTTTTGCACACAAAACAATTGTAATTGATTTATTTTCACTCCATTCAATTTTGGTTTTTTGTAAGTTATTTCTAGTTGTAGAGTCAGCTATTTCGACTAAGTCACTTTTTAATCTCATCATAAGAACTTGACACTCAGGATCCCCCATTCTTATATTGTATTCGATTAAATAAGGTTTACCACCACTTATCATTAAACCTGCATAAAGAAAACCTGAGTATGGGTGACCCAAGTCTTTCATTGCTTTTAATGTAGGTTCTATAATTTCTTTTTTAATTTTTAATTCGAGTTCAGCTGTAATCAAGTTTGATGGTGAGTATGCACCCATTCCTCCTGTGTTTGGACCAATATCACCTTCACCAACTTTTTTATGATCCTGTGCAGAGCCAAAAAACTTATAGCAATTATCGTCAGCTAGAACGAAATAACTCAATTCTTCTCCATGAAGAAACTCCTCCAAAACAACCTTGTTTGAAGATTTGTATTTCCCCTCAATTATCTCTTTGATTTTAATTTTAGCCTCATTATGACTATTGCAGATTGAAACTCCTTTGCCTGCTGCTAAACCATCAGCTTTGACAACTATAGGTGTTTTACTTTTAGATAAAAAATCACAAGCACTTTGAAAATCTTCGAATATACCAAATCTTGCAGTAGGGATATTATTTTCCTTACATAAGTTTTTCATAAATGCCTTCGAACCTTCAAGTTGAGAACTAAATTTATCTGGACCCAAAACTCTTATCCCTTCATTTTTTAAAAAATCTACAATACCATTTACCAAAGGTTCTTCAGGGCCAACAATAACAACATCAATTTTGAATTTTTTAATAACAGCTAAAATTTCATCAAAGTTATTAATATTTATATTTATATTTTCTGCAATTTCTCTTGTACCAGCATTACCAGGAATACAGATTAATCTTTTAATTTTAGGAGATTGTTTCAATTTAAAGCAAATTGAGTGCTCTCTTCCACCACTTCCTATAACAGCAAAATTCATATAATATTATTAGAATTTAATTTCTATAATTAGCATGAACAGAACTAAAGCAAAACTTAAATTTGGACCAAATACATTTGAAGTAATAGAAAAGGGTGACTACGTTGAGTGTGCTGTGTCTGGTAAAAATATCCCGTTACAAAATCTTGAATATTGGAATGTTGAGTTACAAGAAGCTTATTTTTCACCTGAAGAGGTAAAAATTAGGTTCGAAAAAATAAAATCAAAAAAATAATTACTTCCATCTGCCATGTGTCCAAATCCACTGACCAGGATTTCTTTTAATCATTTTCTCGATAATTTGATTTATTTTAATTGTAATATTTTCTTTGTCTTTTTCAAAATCTGTTGTCTTTTCAAAATTGATAGGGTTTAAAATTTCCATTAAAAAAAAGTTATTTTTATCCCTCTTTAAAAATATAGGTATAATTTTACAATTAAACTTTAAGGCAAGTTGAGCTGGTAGAGTAGTCGTATGAGCTGGTTTGCCAAAAAAAGGATATCTTTTTGACTCTCCTAATCTTTGATCAACCATCAATGCTATACTATTTTTTTTCTTTATAAGATCAATTAGTTCTTTAGTTCCACCGATACCTTTTTTTAATTTGATTTTTACAAATGTATTTTTTTCTTATGTAAACCATAAATGGGTTTATAAAAAAATTATTTAAAGGTCTATAAATTGCCGCCAATTTAATTTTACTTTTTTCCAACTCCATTGCCATAAGTTCAAAATTTGCAAAGTGACCTGATATAAAAATAGCAGGTTGTTCAGACTTAATTACATCATCAAGAATATCCTTTCCCTTGATAGAAATTTGAGCTTTAGAAAATTTGTTTTTTCTAAATTTTGCCATAAATAAGTATTCAGCGAAAGTTAGTCCATAATTGATCCACATATCGTTAACAATATTATTTTTTTCATCCTCTGTGAGATTTTCATATGCATGTGATATATTTTTTTTAATATTTTTATTTGATCTAAACAGCGAACCAACTTTTAGAAATAAAAAAGTTGAAATTTTTCTTCCAATGTTTATTCCTAAAATTTTAATTATCAAAAAAATTGGATAAATAATCAATGCTTCAAGAATATATTTTATATTTTTCATTTTATTAATTTTTTGATTCTATTTTTAAAAGTCTCTTCGTCTTTTAATTTAGGTTCAATTTTAATATAATCATATTTTTTTCTTATAAACGGACTTATTCTTAAAAAATCTTTTTCAGTAGTTATTAATTTTGCATTATATTGTTTTTCTAACTGATGTAGTTTATTTAAATCTTGTTCACTATAATTATAATGATCAGGAAAACTTATTTCTTTAACTATGTTCAAATGGTTTTCTTTTAACAAATTAAAAAAATTAACTGGGTTCCCAATTCCAGCAAATGCTATCAGCTTTTTATTTTTAAAATTATCAATATTTTTTGGAATTGAGTTATAATAAAAAAAATCTAATTTTGAATTATATTTTTTTAGTTGTTGTTCAAATTCAATATCTTGTTTTCCATTTATCAAAACAATTTGACAATTCTTTAATTCTGTTAATCTTTCTCTTAAAGGTCCTGATGGAAGTAATAATCCATTCCCTATTCTTTGATCATCGTGAAAACAAATTATATTTAAATCTTTATTTATAGTCATATCCTGAAACCCATCATCCATCACAACAAATTTATAATTTTTGTTAACAGCTTTTTCTATTGCGTCAACTCTCTTCTTAGATAAAAAAATTTTATTATATTTTTTAATTAAAGATATTTCATCATCATGACTGCTGTATATTTTCCTAACAATCACTGGATCTTGCTCTAACTCTTTTAAAATTTTACATATCTTTAATGTAATCGGAGTTTTTCCTGTTCCGCCAATATATATATTCCCTACACAAATTATAGGAATGGGAAAATTTTTCGGATTTGAAATTATTTTTTTTAAGTAAACTATAATTAAGTAAATTAATGAAAAAGGTATTAATAGAATAGAAAAGATCGTGAAATAGTTTTGATCCCAAAATTTAGGTTTGAGTATTTTCATCTAATATAATCTTTGTATTCAGTAATAACATTCTCAAAAATTTTATTACTAAAATTTTTTATTTTACTAATTTTTTCAAATTTTTTTTCAAAACTAGTTGCAAAATTTACTTTTAATTTATTAGCTAAATCCTCAGAACTTAATACTTGCTCTGACATAAGAGACTCATCTAAAAAATTATAAACATCTTTAAAATTATTCACATACGGTCCATGATAAATATGACAACCAATTTTTGCTGCATCAATGGGGTTTTGTCCTCCGCTATTTTCAAATTTTTTAAGAGTGGATTTTCCTATAAAAACTTGTCTAGCACTTTTCAAATATTTGTTTACTGAACCGTAATAATTAACCAAAACAACATCTGCAAAATTATTAATATCTTCTTCTTCTCTCTTTATTTGAATACTTAAACCAAGGTTTTTTAGTTTTTTATAAATGTCATCAATCCTGTTTATATGTCTTGGAATAATGATTGTTAAAAGATCATTAATTGTTTTTTTTGCCATTAAGTGGGTTTTTCCGCAAAAAATTTCTTCATCAGCATGTGTACTTAATGCACACCAAATCTTTCTTTTTTTTACCTTATTAAATTGATCAAGATATTTATTATCAACATTGATTGAAGAGCAAAATTTAATATTGCCAAAAAATTTTATATTTTGTGCACCTAAAATATCTAAATATCGTGAAGTATCTTTACTGGAACTTATACAAGACGAAAAAGATTTAAAAATTTTATCTGAGCTCTTTCCAAAAATTCTCCATCTATTAAAACTTTTTTTTGTTATTCGTGCATTTAATAATATTAGTGGAATGTTAAGGCTTTTCACTTTTAAAATAAAATTTGGCCAAATTTCTGAGTCTACAAATGTCGCAATATCTGGTTTCCAATTCTTAAAAAAACTATTAATGAGAAATACAAAATCATAAGGCATAAACTGATGATATACATTTTTATTTGCACCATATTTTTTTTGGAACTCTTCAAATGAAGTTAAGGTTACCGTAGTAATAAGAAAATTATTTTGATGATTTTCTTTTAAGTAAAAATCAATAATAGGATAAATACTTTTTAATTCTCCAATACTTGCCACATGAAACCAAAACAAAAAACCCTTTGGCCTTTTAAATTTGTTTAGAAAAATTTTCTCTTTAAATTTAACTGAATGTTCTTTTTTTAAAAATTTTCTCAAATAAATTAAAATAATGTATGGAATATAAAAAAGGAAGGTTAAAAAGTTATAAAAAGATATTAGCATTTTAATGCATCATTTGTTTTTTATATAAGCTTTCGTATTCTTTTGAGTTTTTTAACAATTCACTATGAGTTCCGTGTTTTAAAACATTCCCATCTTTCATTAAAATAATCTTATCTGCTTTATTTATTGTTGATAGCCTATGAGCAATGACTAGAGTGGTTCTGTTCTTTGTTAGATTGAATATTGCATTTTGAACTTTTTCCTCTGAGTCCGCATCCAAAGATGATGTTGCTTCATCTAACAAAATTATTGGAGAGTTTTTTAAAATTGCTCTCGCAATTGAAATTCTTTGTTTCTGTCCACCCGAAAGTCGTATTGCATTTTCTCCGATCAATGTTTTATATTTATTTGGAAGCTTATCAATAAATTCATCTGCTGCTGCTAACTTACATGCATTTTTAACTTCCTGTTCTGTTGCATCTAACTTTGCATATTTAATATTATTTTCAACACTATCATCAAAAAGGATAACATCTTGGCTAACGAGAGATATTTTATCTCTTAATGATTTAAGAGAAACTTTATTAATTTCTTGACTATCCAGATATATTTTTCCCCCTTGTGGTTCATAAAATCTCGGAATCAAATTAAGTATTGTACTTTTTCCTGCTCCACTATGCCCAACTAGTGCAGTAATCTTTTCTCCCTCAATATCAATACTAATATTTTTTATTGCTCTTTCTTTACCTGTCTCATATTGAAAGCTAACATTATCAAATTTTATATTTGATTTATCTATTTGAAGACTTGGTAACTTGTTATCATCTTTAATTTTGATTTCTCTATCTATAATTTTGAAAACTCTTTGCCCAGCAGCAGCTCCTTGATATATAAGCATGTTAACTGTTGCTAGTGATCTAACAGGTTGGTACGCTAACATCATCGCTGCTAAAAATGAAAAAAAATTATTAATACCAATTTCTCCCTGGGAAATAAGTATTCCAGCGTAATAGATAAAACCAGCAATCATAAAACCTGTTAGGGTTTCCATAATTGGAGCAGCTCGAATTTGTACTTTACCTATTTTAATTTGTGTATCAGTTAAATGTTTAATTGCATCAGAGCTTCTGTTTTTTTTCAAAATCTTCTCTTTGATAAATTTTGATAATTTTTGAACTTTTTAAAATTTCTGAGATTAGAGTTGTAAAATTACCTGAGGAAATAACACTTGCTGTGGTTGCTTTGCCCATTCTTTTCCCAAGTGACTTCGCAACTATAGCAGCCAAAGGCATCATGATAAGAGAGAATATTGCAAGCTTCCAATTTTGATAAAACATTAAGCAAATTAGAGTAATCAAAGTTAAACTATCTTTAATTATATTTAGAACTCCTGTGCTTACTAATTCCTGAATCATTCCGACATCGTATAAAAATGTAGAAATATATTTTCCACTATGTTTTGACTCAATAGTTTGGGAGTCCGAAAGCAATATATTGTTGGTCATTTTATTTTGAAGAGTTTGTTTAATTCGATTTCCTAATACAATTACAATTGATCTTGCATAATACAAAGAAATACCTTTTCCCATAAAAGCAAGAATTACCAGGACAGGAATAAAAATAGCGAAAGTTTTATCTTGTTCTATAAATATTTTTTTTACTGCAGGATCTAATAACCATGCAATGGCAGATGTTGATCCTGCTACAATAACTGATAGAAATATTGCAACAAAGATCCTGCCTAAATATTTTTTTTACATACTCCCTATAAAGCCTTTTAACAATAATAATAACTTCATTTAATTTCATAACATATCAATAGCTAATGTGAAGAAACCCAAAAAAACCATTAATCCTGAAAGATTATTAATTTTGAATGCTTTAAGACAATTAGATGGATTTCGAAGATTAAAAATTTTAATTTGATACAATAATGTTAAAAAGTAGATACCCAAAAAGATTATTGAATAATTTATTTTTAAATTGATCATTACTATTATTATCGTAATTAAACTAAGCAAATAACAGACAATTACAAACAAGTTAAGATTATCTTTAAATTTAATTGCTGTAGATTTTACTCCTATCACTTCATCATCAGAAATATCTTGTACTCCATAAATCGTATCATAACCTAGTGTCCAAAATATGGCTCCACAATATAAAAGGAGCGGTAAATATGAGATATTATTTTCAATAGCTGCCCAAGACATAATTATTCCCCAATTAAAAGTAAATCCTAAAAATAATTGGGGCCAGTAAGTAAATCTTTTCATAAAAGGATATGAAAATGCAAAAATCATTGAAAATATCCCTAGTGAAATAGTCAAAAAATTGAATTGTATCAAAACTAGGAAAGCTAATAAACACAACATTAAAACATAAATCCATGCTGTTGATTTTTTTAAACTCCCGGAGGCAATAGGTCTATTTTTTGTCCTTGAAACTTTTCTGTCTATTTTTTCATCAACAATGTCATTAACTATACAACCGGCACTCCGCATTAAAACTGATCCAAGAAAGAATAAAATTAAATAGTAACAAAAGGTATAAAAATTTTTATCAAAATAAAAAGCTAACGACAGGCCCCACGTGCAAGGCCAAAATAATAAAAGGAAACCTATTGGTTTGTTTAATCTAGTAACATTAATGAAATTTGTTATATGTTTTGACATTAATAGTTCTTGTAAATATCAAACACTAAATACATAATCAATGCGATTCGAAATGAACATAGATTATACAGTAACAGCATTAATGTTTCCCGCTATTCCTCTTATAATGGCAGTTTATAGTAATAGATTTCATACTTTGAGTGCTTTAATTAGAAAGCTTCATGACGAACACGTATTTGAAAAACATATTCCTCCAGAATGGGAAAAACAGTTAAAGAATTTAAGTCAAAGAATAAATTATTTAAAATATTCTATCGGTGCTGCCGGATTAGGTTTTCTATTTAACATGATGACAGTTTTGGGTCTTTACTTAAATAAAATTATAATTGCCAGATTGATATTTGCAACTTGCTGCATTTCAATGATTATATCAATATTATTGTTCTTATTTGAAATTTTTCTATCTACAAATGCGTTAAAATTACATTTGTCTGACATGAAATTTGATGGAAAATAACCATTATGAAAATTAATGCTATTCGAGCCTTTATCATTGCAGCAATAATTATTATCCTTTTATACGCATTAGGATTGTTTTTGCCAATTATAATGGTATCAAGTTGATTATGTTCTCAAAACCAGTCATCCTTATTATTTTATTAGTACTTCTATTAGTCTTTTACTTAGTTATTAGATTTGGTGCAGGTAAAAAGGAAGATATTGAAAAGTCAAAAAACTTAACAAGATATTTATTTGGTATTAGAATTTTAATTATATTACTAGCAATAGTTGGATTAGGTTTGTGGTTTGTTCTTTAGATCTTTAGAATAAACTAGTTTTCCAAATTGGATTTTCTCATCATAAGATTTTTTAAAAGTCATAAGTTGGGTTTCTTTCATTCTACCCTGTAAAGTAATAAGATTATTTTTTTTCCATTCATTCGGAGTTTCTGGATGTTTCCAAATTTTTTTTTCCTCATCACTTCTTGCACAACCAAAACATAAATCTGTTTTAGGATCATTTTTACAGATACTTATACATGGACTAATTATTTTGATATCTTTCATGGCATCAAAACAGCTGGACCTAAAATTTTTCTTCCTTCTAGATCTTCATGAGCTTTTTTTTGCATCAGATAAATTGTATTCTTTAAAAATTTTTATTTTAATTTTACCAAATTTTATTTGTTTAAAAAGAGCATTTGTTCCCTCTTCTAGTGCCGCTCTTCCAGCTCCATAATCAGCTAATCCTGGTCTTGTAAAAAATAAGCTTTTATGGGCTATATATTTTTTTACGTTAATAGGATCAAGCGCTCCTGATGCATTCCCGAAAGAAATCATCATACCCATTGGCTTTAAACAATTAATAGATTTTTCAAAAGTTTTTTTTCCAACACCATCATAAACTACTCCGATACCTTTATTGTTGGTTATCTCAAGAACTTTTTTATCAAAATCTTCATTATTATAATTGATAACGAATTCGCATCCATTTTCTTTCGCAATATCAATCTTACTATCAGATCCTACTGTGCCAATAACTCTACACCCAATACTTTTTGCCCACTGGCAAAAAACTTGACCAACTCCACCAGCGGCAGCATGAAATAAAATTAACTCTCCAGCTTTTACTTTATAAGTTTTAAACAAAAGATAATGTGAGGTTAAACCTTTGGTCATTATACTTGCTGCAACTTTTTCACTTACTCCCTCTGGGATTTTTACAGCAATTTTTTCAGGAATAATTCTTTTTTCAGAGTATGATCCTAGAGGCATTTGAGAGTAAGTTACTCTATCTCCTTTATTAAAATATTTTACTCCAGGACCAATTTCTTCAACAATACCAGCTCCTTCCATTCCAATACCTGATGGTAGGTTTAATTTGTAAAGCCCAGATCTATGGTAAGTGTCAATGAAATTTAAACCAATAGCTAAATTTTTGATTTTAATTTCTTCAGGGCCAGGTGAACCAACGTTTACATCCTTAAATTCCAAAACTTCCGGACCACCGTGTTTGCTAATTATAATTGATTTTGTCATCTTAACTTATATAAATTCTTCATGGCATCAAAAGCAAGACTTTTTTATACGGACAAATTAAAAACAGGTACTATTTCGAGACTTTCTGAAAAACAATCTCATTATACTAAGAATGTAATGAGACTAAAAGCAGGAGATAAAATTTCACTTTTTAATTCACAAGATGGGGAGTGGGATGTAAAAATTACTGATCAAGGAAAAATTTATACCGAATTTAAAGTTGAAAAATTATCAAGACCTATTACTAGTGAAAACAATATTTGGTTAGCTTTTTCACCAATTAAAAAAGTTCCTCAAGACTTAATGATACAAAAAACCACAGAACTCGGAATTCAAAAATTTATACCATTACTTTGCGAGAGAAGTGTAGTCAGAGATATTAATATAAAAAGAGCAGAAAAAATTATAACTGAAGCTTGCGAACAGTCTAATCGAATTACTGTGCCGAAAATTCTAGATTTACAGAGACTTATTGATTTTATTAAAACTTTCCCTGAAGATGGAAAAATTATTTTTTGCGATATTAATTCAAATTCAAACGATTTAAAAAATAAATTATCTAAAAATAATCCAATTTGTATTTTAATTGGACCAGAGGGCGATTTTTCAGAAGAGGAAAGGCAATTTATAATTAATAATAAAAATGTAATATCAATCACTTTAGCCAAGAATATTTTACGTGCGGAGACAGCAGCAATTGCATCAACAACAATTTTAAATTACAACTTGGAAAACAACTAAATATCCCCGAAATTTAAAGCGATTTTAACCTTGCAAAAGTGTCGCAAAACCTTATTAAACATGCATATAGTTTCTATATATAGTAAAAAGATATTAAATTATGAGCACAGCATACGCACTATTACTTGGTCTGGTTGTTTTTCTGGCACTATTTATTTACTTCGTTTTTTTTACAGTCTCTTTAAGGCTTGAAAAAAATGAGAATGAACCAGAAATAGCTGTCAAAAGAAAATCAGTACCGTTTCGATGGAAAGATTTAATTGATCCAAAAAATAAGAAAATTGGTTTAATTGATTTAGGAAATCATATTTTAATAGCAGGTGTTGTATTAATAGGAATTTTTATTATTTCAAACGCATAAAATGATAGTAGCTTTAAGTATATTTTTAATAACTATTGGCTCAATAGCATTTCACTTTTGGTCACCATGGTGGTGGACTGAAGTCGCATCAAATTGGGGTAACATGGATGATACAATCCTTTTAACCTTTTGGATCACTGGTGCTGTCTTTGTAGCTATTTGTTTTTTTGTTGCTTATTGTGTTTGGAAATATAGCTATAAAAAGGACAGAAGAGCAGAATATAAACCAGAAGATAAAAAATTAGAGAGCAGATTAACTTGGGCAACCGCAATTGGAGTTGCTGCACTTTTAGCCCCAGGGTTAGTCGTTTGGAATCAATATGTAACAGTTCCAGAAAATGCTTACAAAGTCGAAGTATTCGCTTACCAATGGGGTTGGAAATACAGATTACCTGGAGAAGATAATATACTCGGCAAAACCGATATTAAATATATAAGCGATGAAAATCCTTTTGGATTAATTTTGGAAGACCCAAACGGCAAAGACGATCTATTAGTTGATGAACAGGAGCTTCATGTGTTGAAGGATCGACCAGTAAAGTTTGAATTAAGAACCATCGACGTTTTACACAATTTCTATGTTCCACAATTTAGAGGTAAAATGGATATGGTTCCTGGGATTGTCACTTATTATTGGTTGACTCCAACAAGAGTAGGGGATTTTGAAGTTTTATGTGCGGAATATTGTGGAACAGGTCACTATGCAATGCGGGGGAGAGTTATCGTAGATGAAGAGAAAGATTATAAGAAATGGGAAGCAAAACAGATAACTTTTGAGAAAATGTTAGCAAAAAGTAAAAAAAATGACAATTTGCAACTAGTAAAAAAGGAAAAATAACCTATAAAACTATAAAATATTATGTCAGATGAACAAGACCATAAACTAGAAGCTAAATCAGACTACGTAGCTGATGCCTCATCAGTATCAACACCCGATATCGATGCAGTTCCAGCAGCTGAACTTCCTGATCAAGAACTTTATCACTCACACAGTTGGTGGACTACTTATGTGTTTTCCCAAGACGCAAAATATATAGGGATCCAATATGCGTTGACAGCAATTGGAACAGGACTTCTTGGATTAGTTTTATCGTGGTTAATGAGAATCCAGTTAGCTTTCCCAGGACTTGGTTGGCTTGAACCGTCTTCTTATTACCAGTTCGTTACGATGCATGGAATGATCATGGTCGTATATCTTTTGACAGCATTATTTTTAGGAGGTTTTGGAAATTTATTAATACCTTTAATGTGTGGAGCTAGAGACATGGCATTTCCATACGTAAATATGCTCAGCTATTGGGCATTCGTTGTTGCAGTTTTAGTTTTATTAGCAAGTTTTTTTGTTCCCGGAGGTCCCACCGGAGCAGGATGGACTTTATATCCGCCACAAGCAATTACAGCTGGAACCCCTGGCTATAACGGGGGAATAATACTAATGTTGATTTCACTCATATTATTTGTGGCTGGCTTCACGATGGGTGGGTTAAATTATATCATCACAGTTTTACAATTAAGAGCTAGAGGTATGACACTGATGAGAATGCCTTTAACAATTTGGGGAATTTTTACCGCAACAGTACTTGCAATGTTCGCTTTTCCTGCACTCTTAGTTGGTTGTTTGATGATGACACTTGATAGTTTGCTTGGAACTAGTTTCTTTATGCCTGCTATGGTTTCTTTAGGAGAAAAATTAACACATGAAGGTGGTAGCCCTATACTTTTCCAACATCTTTTTTGGTTTTTTGGTCATCCAGAAGTTTACATTGTTGCGCTGCCAGCTTTTGGTATTGTTTCAGATTTACTTTCTGTTCATTCAAGAAAAACTATTTTTGGTTACAGAATGATGGTTTGGGCGATTGTTGGAATCGGTGCTTTAAGCTTTTTTGTGTGGGCCCACCACATGTATGTAAGCGGTATGAATCCATGGTTTGGTTTCTTCTTTGCAACAACAACTTTAATAATCGCAGTTCCTACAGCGATTAAAGTATATAATTGGATTTTAACTTTATGGAGAGGAAACATACAATTATCACTCCCAATGTTATTTTCACTTGGTTTCATAGTAACTTTCTTAAATGGAGGATTAACTGGTTTATTTTTAGGAAACGTAACAGTTGACGTTCCCTTATCAGACACATACTTCGTTGTAGCTCATTTTCATATGGTTATGGGTATTGCTCCAATACTTGTTATCTTCGGAGCTATTTATCACTGGTATCCATTAATTACTGGTCGTATGATGGATGAAACTCTGGGCAAAATTCATTTTTGGATTACATTTTTAGGATCGTATGCAATTTATTTCCCAATGCATTATCAAGGCTTTGTTGGAGTTCCAAGAAGATATTTTGAAATTTACGATAGCCCATACATTGACACTTCAACTCTACTTTTAAATAAATTCATTACTATCGCAGTACTAATAGTTGGTGCAGCTCAGTTATTATTTTTATATAACTTATTTGCAAGTGCTAGACTTGGAAAAAAATCTGAAAAAAATCCATGGAAAGCTAACTCTCTGGAATGGCAAACTCCACAAATGCCACCAGAACACGGTAATTGGGGCAAAGAACTTCCAAAAGTTTACAGATGGCCATACGACTTTAGTGTCCCCGGCGCAAAAGAGGATTATATTCCACAAAACCAACCTCCAAGTGAGATTATAGGAGCGAAAGTTGAGAAGACGTGAGCAAGAAAAAATCCATCTTTCAATTATTAACTGAAAAACCTTGGGAAACGGATCAAATAGAGGCTGATAACGACCACGAGGGAAGAACAGTTAATTTAACAAAACAAAAACTAGGTTTAAGAACAATAATGGCGGCTAGCACTGTATTGTTTTCATTATTTATTGTTGCTTACTCTGATCGAATGCTCGTTAGCGATTGGAGAAATATGCCAGAACCCTGGCTGCTTTGGTTAAATACAGGAATTTTAATTATAAGTAGTTTAGTTTTTCATCAAACAACTAAATACGCTCAAAAAGAAATCTTTGATAAGACAAAAAACGGTTTATATTTTATTGGCTTTCTATCCTATTCTTTTTTAATTGGCCAACTGATTGTGTGGTATCAATTAATAAGTTCTGGATATTATGCAACTAGCAACGTCGCTAATGCCTTTTTCTATTTATTCACAACTATCCATGGTCTACATATTATTGGAGGAATATATTTCTGGGGAAAAACCACTTCAAAATTTATAAAAAGAAGTCATAAAAAAGAGGAAATAAATAATTTAATTGATATTTGTGCGGTTTACTGGCATTTTTTACTTGTTGTTTGGCTTGTACTCTTTGGATTAATGTTAACAAGCTAAGGATTATTAATTATGTCGGACTCGTCATTAGAAAATCTACCAAAAGGTTGGAAAAGTGTACCTAGTGATTTAGGTTCAGACCAAACCGCTTTTAAAGGCGTTCAATGGGGAAAAGCAATGATGTGGATATTCCTATTGAGCGATACTTTTATATTTAGCTGTTTTTTAATTTCTTACATGAAGGGAAGGGCATCAACTGTAGTTGATTGGCCGAACACCAGCCATGTTTTCTCATTAGATTTTATGGGAGTGCCAGTACCTTTGCTCTTAATTGCAATAATGACTTTTGTTCTTATCACGAGTAGTGGAACTATGGCTTTAGCAGTAAAGTATGGTTATGAAAAAAACAGAAAAATGTGTGGTCATCTTATTCTTGCTACAGCCATCGGCGGATTAATTTTTGTTGGAATGCAAGCTTTTGAGTGGTCTAAACTAATACATGAGGGTGTGAGACCTTGGTCGAATCCTTTTGGCGCTGGTCAATTTGGATCTTACTTTTTCATGATAACCGGTTTTCACGGCACCCATGTCTCGATAGGTGTAATATTTCTTTTTATTTTTGCAAGAAAAGTGTACAGGGGAGATTTTGATAAAGGAAGACGTGGATTTTTTACAACAATGAAATCAGACTATGTTTCAATTGAAATATTAGGTCTTTATTGGCATTTTGTGGATTTAGTTTGGGTTTTTATTTTCGCATTCTTCTATCTTTGGTAAGGTTTTACAATGAATGAAAATACAGAAATAGATAAAAATAAAGATAAACCAGCGACAACGCATAAAATTGGAATATACCTTTGGATATGGGGGCTTTTATTTGTTCTTAGCTTTTTTTCTTACATGGTTGACTGGTACCAGTTTCAAGGAATATTAAGATGGTCTCTAATATTATTTTTTATGTTTCTTAAAGCTGGTTTAATTATGGCCTTCTTTATGCATCTATTTTGGGAACGATATACTCTAGTGAATGTATTACTGTGGCCGATGACAGCGATTGCGTGTTTTGTTGGCCTAATGGTTGCTGAAGCTAAATACACATTTTTTTCAAGACTTATTTATTTTGTCTTGGGCGGATAATTAATAATAGGATCTCAATTGTTAAATACCAATACAAAAACTAGAGAATTTAAATTCGACAGCACTCATTATATTAAGGCTTTGTTCGAATTAATGAAGCCTAGGGTAATGTCTCTTGCGATCTTTACTTGTGTAGTTGGTTTTTTAATTGCTCCTTATAAAAGCGTGGACTATTTATATGCAATTTTATCCATTACTGCTGTTGCACTTGGATCCGGCGCCGCAGGTTCTCTTAATTGTTGGTACGAAGCCGATGTTGATAAATTAATGTCTAGAACTTGTTTAAGACCCATTCCAACTGGGAGATTAACTAAAAAAGAAGCTTTAATTTTTGGAGTAATATCGTCTTTTGTTTCTTTTGGAGCCTTATATTTTTTTTCAAACCTAATGGCTGCCTCTTTACTTGCGTTGACGATTTTATTTTATGTATTCGTTTATACAATTTGGCTTAAAAGAAAGACCCCACAAAATATTGTAATTGGAGGTGCAGCAGGTGCACTACCACCAGTAATTGGATGGGCAATAGCTACAGGGAGTGTTTCAATAGAACCTATAATTTTATTTTTAATAATTTTCGTTTGGACGCCATCTCATTTTTGGGCTTTAAGTCTATTTAAATCTGATGATTACAAAAAAGCCAATATACCGATGTTACCTGTTACATCAGGAGTAGAAACAACTAAAAAAAATATTTTTGTATATTCAATATTATTATTTCCAGTAGCAATAGCTCCATACTATATTGATTTTTTGGGTATTATCTATTTACTATTTTCATTTCCTTTAAGTGCATATTATATTTTTATTTGTTTTAGGCTTTTAAGAACAAAAGATAAAAAGTCTGAAAGAAGTATTTCTAAACAAATATTTGCTTTTTCAATTCTATATTTATTTGCAATTTTTATATCAATTTTAGTGGACAAATTTGCTTAAAAATAAAAAATTAATTTTCATACTAATAAGCATTATTACTTTAATAATAGCCCTTTCTTTTTTGTTTTTTCAAAATGGGAGAAATATTACCCAACAAATTCCAACTAAACTAATAACAAGCGTTCATAAAGATTTGCCGTTAAAGTTTGAGTCAGATCAGACAAATATCATTTTGCAGCCAGGCGAGATACAAACAATAAATTATTCAGTAGAAAATTTGGGTAACAAAAGTGTTTCAGCAATGGCAACCTTTCAGGTTTACCCTCCTGAACTTAAAGATTTTATGACTAAAATGAACTGTTTTTGCTATGAGAAACAAACTTTAAAAGCAGGAGCCAAAGAAAAATATGCCTTAGTTTTATTAGTTGACCCAAATGTGACAAAGAATATAAAAGAAGCTATAATTCAATTTGTATATTTTAAAAAATGATTATTGATATTTCAAATCCTGAAACACTCAAAATGTGCGCCGTATGTATATCAGAAACCTCAGGTGGTCAGATGGCATTATTAGTTATTGTAATTTCACTTTCACTTCTAGGATTGCTTAATAGATCTTGGAAGAAAAATTTTAAAAAAGAGACAAAATTATCTAACTAGTGGAATATATCAGCACAAGGAATAAAAATCTTAAATATAATTTTAAGGATATTTTTTTTAGAGGTCTAGCTCCCGATGGTGGACTTTTTATTCCAAATCAAATCAAAAAGTATAATGAAGCAGAGATTAAAAAATTAAGTACCTTAAATTATGTTGATCTTGCAACAGAAATAATATTTAACTTTTGTTCATCAAGTCTAGAAAAAAATAAATTAAAAAATATAATTAAAAAATCATACAAAAACTTTTCTTCCGAAGAAGTTATAGAACTCAAGAAGTTTGGAAATTTAAATTTAATAGAGCTTTATCATGGCCATACATTGGCCTTCAAAGATATAGCAATGCAAGTTCTAGGAAACATGTATGATGAATTTAATATTTCCTCAGACAACAAAGTAAACATTATAGTTGCTACATCAGGTGATACTGGTTCAGCAGCTATCGCAGCATTAAATGATAGAAAAAATATTAATGTATTTGTTTTGCACCCACATAAAAAAATTTCAAATATACAAAGAAAAATAATGACAACAATTGGATCCAACAATATTTACAACATTGCTATTAAAGGAACATTTGATGATTGCCAAAAACTTGTAAAAGAAATGTTTTCTGAAAATGATTTTAGACAAAAAATTAATATGTCGGGTGTAAATTCTATAAATTGGGCAAGAATAATTTGTCAAATAGTCTATTACTTTTACTCTTATTTTAAATTTCAAAATAAAAAGGTTAGCTTCGCAGTTCCAACTGGTAATTTCGGTGATGTTTTTGCAGGGTATGTAGCAAAAAAAATGGGATTACCAATTGAAAAATTAATAGTGGCAACTAATGAAAATGATATTTTAGAAAGGGTAATAAATACTGGTGAATACAAACCAACTAAAGTAAAACCATCACTTTCCCCAAGTATGGATGTTCAAATATCAAGTAATTTTGAAAGACTACTTTTTGATGTACTCAATGAAGATGATAAACAAGTATCAATTTTTATGAATAATTTAAAATCCAAAGGTTCTTTTTTATTAAATAAAAAACAGGTTGCCGTCATAAAAAAAGATTTTAATGCTAAAAAAATTAATGATAAAGAAACTATTGAAATAATAAAAAATTTTTCAAAAGAATATAATTTTGTCATTGACCCACATACAGCAACTGCAGTAGGTGCCTCCAAAGATATAAAAGATGGTTCTGAAATTTTAATTTTGGGTACAGCTCATCCTTATAAGTTTTTAGAAACAATAAAAATGGCAACTTCACAGGAAGTCGAAACCCCTAAACAGATAGCACATTTAATGAATAAAAAAGAAAATTATGATATTCTGGAAAACAAAATAAAGGATGTGAAAAACTATATATTAGGTAAAATATCATGAAAATAAAACTTGGCGATAAACTACCTCAGAATGATTTTTTTTTATTTGGACGATTCAAATGAAGTAAAAAAAATTTCATCTAACGATTTATTTAAAGCTAAGAAAATAATAATTTTAGGGATGCCTGGAGCTTTCACAAAAACTTGTTCAGCAATTCATTTGCCAGGTTACATAAAAAACTATGATCTTGCAAAAAAAAAGGGGGTTACAAAAATAATTTGTTTAGCGGTTAATGATCCAAACGTAATGAAAGCTTGGGGACAAAATCAAAACGTAGGAAACAAAATATTAATGGTGGGAGATCCTTTTTGTAAATTTACTAAAGCTATTGGGGCTGAAGTAGATAAATCGGTAAAAGGTTTAGGAATAAGGTCAAATAGATATACAATGTTATTGGAAGATGGAATTGTAAAAAAAATTGAAGAAGAAAAAGAAACAGCAACTTGTGAATTGTCCGCAGCAGAAAATTTTTTAAATAAAATTTAATTATTTAGTTGGAAGTTGATTATTTTTCCAACCAATTTTCTCTCCACCGTCTCCTCTAAAACCATCTGAAACATTTAAACATTTAAAACCTTTTTCAGTTAAAAGTTCCGCTGCTCTTTGTGATCTAATACCTGATCCACACATTACTAGAATTTCAGAATTTTTATCAATTTTTAAATCTTCAAATTCTTTTATAAAATTTTCATTAATAATTCTTCCTTGAAACTGGGACGATAAAAAATATGTTTTAATTCCTATTTTATCACCATCGGGTTTTCCTATTTGGTCCCACTCTTCTTTTGTTCTCACGTCTAACAAAATACTTTTTGGATTCTCTTTTATGAAATCTTTAATTTTATCACTTGGAATTTGTTTAATCATTTATCTTTTTATAGCTCCTTGTGCAATTTCATCAACAAGATTATTGTACTTATTTTGAGCGTGACCCTTTACCCATATCCATTTTATAGAATGTTTTGAGGATAAATTTTTCAACTTTTTCCATAGTTCGATATTTTTAACTGGTTTTTTTAGAAGCAGTTTTCCACCCATTTTTTTCCCATTTTTTTATCCAAGTTGTAATACCATCTTTTACGTAAGTAGAGTCTGTGTAAATTAAAATTTCAGATTTTTTTTTAAATTTTTGTATCGCTCTAATTGGTGCTAATAACTCCATTTTGTTATTTGTTGTGTTTTTTTCACTACCCGAGATCTCATCTTTTATTTTATCATCTACTAGTATTATCGCAGCCCATCCACCAGGACCTGGATTTCCTGAGCATGCACCGTCAGTATAAATTTTGTATTTCATATTAAATCAAATAATCTTCAAAACTTTTTGCGTTTTTATGAAATTCAAGCCTTTTTAAGTATTCTTCTGGATCTTTTATTTTCACAACTGCATTATCAACTGTATTAATATAATCAAAAACTCTCGTTAGAAGAAATCTTAAAGCAGCACCTTGGGACAGAACCTTAATAGCAACTTTTTCATCTTTAGATATTTTTCTAACTTCATTATATCCTTCCATTAATTTTTTTGCTTTTGTTACATTAAAACTTAAATTTTGTTTCATGCCATCAAAGCATAGTGCATTGAAGCATATTGCTATTTCAAAAGCATAAAAATCATTACACGAAAAATAAAAATCAATAAATCCAGAAAACTTATTATTCTTAAAAAAAATATTATCACTAAATAAATCTGCATGAATAATTCCAGATGGTAAATTTTTTGGCCATTCTTTCTCAATACTAGATAAATTTGCCTCAATTAAACTTGGGAGCTCTGCATGAATTTTATTACACCTGTCCTTAACTTGAGAAAAAATACTTCTCCAAGATCTAACTGATAAATCATTATTCCTTGTGAATTTAAAATTTTTTGTGATTTGATGCATTCTAGCAATTTGGTTTCCAACAATCTTGCATTCAGAAGGTGATAAATTACTTTTTGATTTTCCATCCAAAAAACTGACGATCATAAATTTTTTATCATTAAAATCCGATATATAGTTATTGTCCTTATTTGATATAGGTTTTGGACAAACAAAACCATTTTTACTAAGTTCGACCATCAAATTTGAAAAAAACGGTAAATCAGTTTCCTTAACTCTTCTCTCGTAAATTGTTAAAATATATTTACCCTTTTCAGTTTCAATAGAATAATTTGTATTTTCAATACCTTCTTTAATACCCTCAAATTTTTTAAGTTTACCCAGTTTATAATTTAATAAAATATTATTAATCTCTTCTTGTTCTAATTTTGTGTATACAGCCATTTAACTCACTTCTTTTGGCAATTTAAAAACGACTTTTTCGTTTGCAGTAATAATTTCTTCAATTGAAACATTCATACTTTCTTTTATTTCTGAAATAAAGTTTTGCACTAATTCTTCAGGTGCTGAAGCACCAGATGAAAGACCAATAGTCTTACAATTTTTTATTTTATCTATTGGAGCTTTTTTACCATAAAAAATTAATTCTGAATTTTCACATCCAGATTTTTTAGCTACTTCAACCAATCTTGCTGAATTTGATGAATTTCTACTTCCTAAAACAAAAAACATCTCACAATTTGGAGCAATTTTTTTAACCGCTGATTGTCTATTCGTTGTTGCATAGCAAATATCTTCTTTAATTGGTCCCTTTATTTCTGGAAATTTTTGTTTCAATGCATCAATAATTTCTTTTGTATCATCAACAGATAGTGTTGTTTGAGTAACATAAGCAACTGGTTTTGAAAAACTTAAATTTTTAACATCCCCAACAGTCTCAATTAGCTTAATGGAACCCGTGGGTAGTTGTCCCATTGTGCCTATAACTTCTGGATGATTTTTATGACCAATTAGAACAATATCAAAACCCTTCTTAAATAGCTGCTCTGTTTCTCGGTGAACCTTCGAAACAAGAGGGCAAGTAGCATCTACATAAAAGATTTTTTTTGATTTTGCCTCTTCAGGTATTTTTTTTGGTACGCCGTGTGCTGAAAAAATAACTGGTCTAGATGCATCCTTTATTTCGGATAACTCTTCTACAAAAACGGCACCTAGTTTTTTTAAAGACTCGACTACATTTTTATTATGAACTATCTCATGTCTTACATAAACTGGAGAACCATATTTATCTAAAGCTTTTTTTACTATCTCTATAGCTCTATCAACGCCAGCACAAAATCCTCTTGGAGCAGCTAAATAAATTTTAATTTCTTTTTTCATTAATATCTAACAAATATTCCAACAATATATGCGGAAAAGTAAGTGACGCCAAACCAATAAATATAACCTTGATGATCACGTCATTTAAACCATAGGATTTTGATAAGAAAATGCTTGCTACCAAATACAAAATTGCTGTTACAACCGTTAAAGGCAAAGCTTTTTTAATAT
>CACFQM010000009.1 GCA_902568425.1 uncultured Pelagibacteraceae bacterium
TGCAAAAACACAATATAGTTTTTCAACTGATCCAAAGTTAAAAGGTGCTCCATCAGATCATATTTTGCAAGTAAGAGAAATTAGGTTGTCAAGTGGAGCAGAATTTGTAGTTGTTGTTTGCGGTTCAATAATGACAATGCCTGGACTTCCAAGGACACCAGCAGCGGACTCTATAAAATTAAATAATAAAGGTGAAATAGAAGGTCTTTTCTAAATATTTTATTGTCCAGACTCAGTATCTCCAGCACAATTGCCGGTACAGTCTGCCTCTGACTTAGCTTTTTGGGCATCACGATCTGACTCTGAATATGTGGCAGCTGCCTCTGCTGCTCCCATGCCCTCTCCTAAACCCCCAGCTTCTATATCTGCGGCCATTTCTTGCATTGCAGTATTATGTGCTTCTGCATCAAAAAAATCACTTTTCATTGTTTCTAACGAAGGCATTATATCTTTAGTAAAACCTGAAGCCTTTGCTGCTTCAGAAACTTTTTGTGTTGACTCAGCTATTCCTAGTTTTTCTGCTTCAGCTAGTTGTTTTGCCAGTTCCTCAGGGGAAATTCCTTTTTCTGCGGATTCTATAACCTCAGACTTTATTGAAGGATTGTCTACTACTGCCTTTGCAATATCTTTTATGTTTAAAGTCTTAATGCCTGAATCGTTAATATTTTTACTTACCTCAAAAAGGTTGAGTCCCTCTTTGTCAACATCTGTCATATCTTTTACCAGTGAGGCTAGTTTATCTTTTTTGTTTTTTTTCATATCAGCTGAAACTTGAAAAATTTCTTCGATCTCTTTGTCTTGTAACTTGCTCATATCTATTACAGATAAATCATTAACAAATTCTTTTGGGACTGAATTATTAATATCGACTAGTGATTTGTCTACAAAATTCAAAGTTTTTTCTGTTATTTCAAGATTTTTGTTTCTAAAATTTTGTTGCGCAAACTCTACAACTACATCCATCTGTTTAATAGCATTATCAATCACTACAAAATTAGAAGAATTATCAATAGAAAGTGAGTTTAACTGACTTCTAATATCGTTCGTTTCTTTTACAAAGTTTTTGTAACTTTTCTCAAGATCATCATTTGCTTTAACAAAAAAAGTCGAAAAAATAGAAATTAAAAAAATATAAAATAAAAAATTTGTTAATTTTTTATTTATTTCAAAAAATTTTTTTATCATATTATTTTTTTTCTATTTTATTATACAAATCTTCATAATGTTTATTTTTTAGTGCTGTATTAAAATTATTTACTGCTTTTTTATATTTAGATATTAATTTTTCACGTTTTTTCATATCTTTGCTAATCTTTTCTTTTTTTATTTCTCCTTTTTGTAAAAAGTCTCCCATTATCCAGTATCTTTCTATTGCCTCCTCAATACCTGTATTCAAATCCATTCCCAGTGATTTTCTCATTTTTTCTCTAGATTTATTTAATTTTATTAGTGAAACTACTTCTTTCCCATTTTTGTTTTTTTCTGGCCAAGATTTAATAAATTCTTTAACTTTTTTTTCTTTCAGTTTTAGTTGGTTTAAATAAAATAATTCAAACATTGCTAATGCATATAATTGCTGCCCTGGTTTTCTTTGATGATATACTTTAGATCTTTTGAATGTTAAGCTCATTTCCTTCGTTGCCTTGTTAGCCCTACATGTGAAAGTTTTACAATTTGTTCCAAAAAATTTCAACATACCATCCGGGTATTTAATTGGCTCAGAAAAAATACCTAATAATTTAATTTCTTCTTCAACTGTCAGTGGACTAGCTGATTCACTAAATAATTTTGATGGTAACAATATCCAAAGTCCTAAAAAAATTATAAAAATTTTAATTTTCATTTTTTATTAATTTAAATTTCAGATTTACATCAGAGAGATTATAAAAAAAAGAGTTTTTTTAATAATTTCTATATATTTTATAAGCTTTTTGGTGCGGTCGGAGAGACTCGAACTCTCACGGGAAACCCACACGCCCCTCAAGCGTGCCTGTCTACCAATTTCAGCACGACCGCATTAATTTATATGCGACAATAAATGAATGACTTTTTATCTTCAAGTTGATAAATTATTTGTATGTCTTCACAAGAATTAAAGAGTATATATGAAAAAATTTCATCTGTAGTGCCTGAAATAGAGTGGAAATTTCACGCTCCAATCATAGAAAAAATAAATAGATTAAAAAAAGAAAAAGATGCTGTAATACTTGCCCATAATTATCAAACACCAGAAATTTATCATGGTGTAGCTGATATTTCAGCTGACTCTCTTGCTCTTGCTTTAGAAGCGGCTAAAACAGAATCTAGAATTATAGTTTTATGTGGAGTTCATTTTATGGCTGAAACTGCAAAATTAATGAACCCCAGTAAAAAAGTTTTGATACCTGATATGCAAGCTGGCTGCTCATTAGCAGAGTCAATTACAGGTCAAGATGTAAGAATGCTGAAAGAAAAATATCCAGGTGTTCCAGTAGTATCTTATGTCAATACTTCTGCTGATGTAAAAGCAGAAACAGACATATGTTGTACATCTGCAAATGCTGTAAAAGTTGTTGAGTCTTTAGGAACAGATAAAGTAATTTTTCTTCCTGATCATTATCTTGCAAACTACGTTCAAAAAAATACAAAAGTAAAAATCATTTCATGGCAAGGAACATGTATGGTCCACGAAAAATTTACAGGTAAAGAGGTTGAGGATATTAAAAAAGAAAATCCAGGAATTGAAGTTATTGCTCACCCTGAATGCCCACCAGATGTGATAAGTGCTTCTGACTTTGCGGGATCAACATCAAGTATGGTAAAGTATGTAAAGGAAAAACAACCAAAAAAAGTTTTGTTAGTAACTGAATGTACAATGAGCGACAATGTTCAAGTTGAAAATCCAAACGTTCAATTTGTAAAACCGTGTAACCTTTGTCCTCATATGAAAAAAATTACTTTAAATAAAATCTATGATTGTTTAAAGAATGAAACCAATGAAATTAAAATTGGTCATAATATTGCTGAAATGGCAAGAAAATCTGTTTTGAGAATGGCCGAAATTGGTAGATAATTTCGAGTGCAAAAAATAAATAATAAATATATTAAATCAATTGTCTATCAGGCTTTAAAAGAAGATCGTGAGCCGTCAGGAGATATAACATCAAAAAATATAAATGATAAAAAGGTTTTGGCTAAAATTATTGCTGGTCAAAACTGTATTATCGGTGGAATAAATTTTGCAAAGGAGACATTTAAGATTTTAGATAAAAAAATCATTTTTAAATCAAAAATAAAGGACGGAAAAGAAATAAAAAAAGGTAAAATTATTGCAATATTAAAAGGAAGTGCCAAAAGTATATTGAAAGCTGAAAGAGTTGCGTTAAATTTTATAGGACTCGTTTCTGGTGTTGCGACAATTACAAATAAATTTGTAAAAAAAATAAATGGTAAATCTTGTAAAATTTGCTGTACGAGAAAAACCTTACCGAACTTAAGATTAATACAAAAATATGCTGTTAAATTAGGAGGAGGTATTAATCATAGATTTAACTTGAGTGATGAAATTTTAATTAAAGATAATCATATTGCAGTCGATCAAAATATTAGAAATATTGTTAAAAAATTGATTAAAAATAAAAAGAGAAAGAAAATTACTGTTGAAGTAGACAACCTTGAACAATTAAAAGAAATTATTGGTTTAAAATTTGATAGAATTTTATTTGATAATATGAGTGCTAAAAATTTAAGAAAAGCAGTCAAAATGTCTAAAAGGTATTATGAAACTGAAGCCTCAGGAGGAATAACGCTGAAAAATATTAAAAAAATTTCATCGACAGGTGTCCATAGAATTTCTATTGGTCAAATTACACATAGCGCTCCTACAGTTGACTGCAAATTAGATTTTATTTCCTAAGTTCAGCTTGTGCGGCTGCTAACCTTGCAATTGGTACTCTAAAAGGAGAACAAGAGACATAGTTTAATCCTGCTTTAGAACAAAATTCTATACTTTTAGGATCGCCTCCATGTTCACCACAAATTCCAAGTTTAAGTTTTTTGTTATCCTTTCTTCCTCTTTCAGTGGCAATTTTTACTAATTCACCTACCCCATCTTTATCAATACTTACGAAAGGATCTGTATCGAAAATTTTGTGATCGATATAATCATTTAAAAATTTTCCTGAATCATCTCGACTTATACCATAAGTAGTTTGTGTTAAATCATTTGTTCCAAAGCTAAAAAAGTCAGCATGTTTCGAGATCGGTGCTGCTCTGAGTGCAGCCCTTGGTAGCTCAATCATTGTACCAACAAAGTAATCAATTTTAATATTATTTTCTTTTTGAACTTTATCAGCAACCTTATTTACTAGTTTTCTCATTATTCCAAGCTCATCTTCTGTTGAAACAAGAGGTATCATAATTTCTGGTATTATAGATTGAACTTTTTCTTTTTTGCATTCAATAAGCGCTGTGAATATTGCTTTACATTGCATTTCGTATATTTCGGGGAACGATATACCTAATCTGCATCCCCTATGACCGAGCATAGGATTCAATTCGTGAAGTTCGGCTACTCTATCTTTAATTTCCTTAACACCTAAATTAAGTGATCTAGCAAGATCTTCCATATCTTTATCTGTTTTTGGAAGAAATTCATGTAGTGGGGGATCTAAAAGTCTAACAGTTACTGGTAGACCTTTCATGATTTTAAAAATTTCTTTAAAATCATTTTTCTGATGAGGTAATAATTTTTCTAAAGCAACTTTCCTACCATCTAAATCCTTCGATACGATCATTTGTCTAACAGACAAGATTCTCTCTTCTTCAAAAAACATATGTTCGGTTCTACATAAGCCAATACCCTCTGCACCAAAGCTTCTTGCTACTTTAGTGTCTTGTGGTGTTTCTGAATTAGTTCTAATTTTTAATTTTCTAAAATCATCTGCCCACTTCATAATTGTTGAAAAATATCCTGATATGTCTGGTTTAACAGTTGGTACTACTCCTTGCATCACTCTACCTGATCCACCATCTATAGTAATAGTATCACCTTCTTTAATAACTAAATCACCAACTTTAAATTCTTTACTTTCATAATCTATGTTGATTTCTGCTGAGCCTGAAACACAAGGCCTACCCATTCCCCTGGCAACTACAGCAGCGTGACTTGTCATTCCGCCTCGTGCAGTAAGAATACCTTTTGATGCATGCATTCCATGAATATCCTCGGGCGATGTTTCTACTCTCACCAGAATTGTATCCTCTTTTTGATTTTGCATTCTCTCAGCTTCATCAGCTGTAAAAACAACTTTTCCACTAGCAGCACCTGGAGATGCAGGCAAACCTTTTGCTATTATTTTTTTTTCAACTTTATCATCTAATGTGGGGTGTAAAAGTGTGTCAAGTGTGTTTGGGTCTATTCTTAAAATTGCATCTTTTTTTGTTATCAATTTTTCTTTAACCATATCTACTGCAATTTTTATAGCAGCATTTGCAGTACGTTTTCCATTTCGAGTTTGTAACATCCATAATTTTTTATTTTCAACTGTGAACTCTATATCTTGCATGTCTTTATAATGCTTTTCTAATTTTACGAAAATTTTTTTTAATTCAGTAAAAACTTTTGGCATAGTTTCTTCCATTGATTTTTCTTTAACACCAGCTTTCTCTCTTGCTCTCTTCGTTATGTATCTCGGGGTCCTACTACCTGCTACAACATCCTCTCCTTGAGCATTGATCAAGTATTCTCCAAAAAATTTATTTTCACCAGTAGACGGATTTCTCGTAAAAGCTACACCCGTAGCGCAATCATTACCCATATTTCCAAATACCATAGACTGAACATTAACTGCTGTACCCCAATCTCCAGGTATTTGATTTAATTTCCTATAGGTCCTTGCTCTTTTACTTTCCCAGGATAAAAACACAGCATTAATTGCGCCAAATAATTGTTCATCAACATCTTGAGGAAAATTTTTATTAGTTTTTTCCTTAATTAATTTTTTAAAGTTATTAATTAAACCTTCCCAATCCTCTGAATTGAGTTCAGTGTCTTGTAGAACACCCTTTGTTAATTTATAATTATCAATCATCTCTTCAAAGTGGTGTGTTTCAACACCCATTACAACATTAGCGTACATTTGAATAAATCTTCTGTAACTATCTTTGGCAAATCTATCATTTGCTGTTTTTTTTGATAGAGCTTCTACTGTCTTGTCGTTAAGACCTAAATTAAGAATAGTGTCCATCATTCCGGGCATAGAAACTCTTGAACCAGATCTCACAGATATCAACAAAGGATTGTTGTTATCACCAAAGTTTTTCTTAGTCTTTGCTTCAATCTTTTTTAATTCTTTTTTTATCTCAATCTTAATTTTTTTATTTAATTTTTTATTACTCTTATAAAAAATTTCACACATCTTAGTTGAAATTGTAAAACCTGGAGGTACTGGCAATCCAAGTCTTGCCATTTCAGCTAGATTAGAACCTTTACCACCTAAAATATTTCTTGAATTGGGTATTTTTTTTGCTTTTTTATCACCAAAACCAAATATTAACTTTGACATTAATTACCTTCCAATTTTGAAAAATCTATAAAAGTATTAAATGTAGAACAGAGTCTTTGCAAGAGTTCTAATCTATTGTTTTTAATATCGTTATTTTCATCATTTACCTTTACATTATCAAAAAACTTGTCAGTGGGTAACTTGGCATCCGACAAAAGTTTAAGGTGATTCTCATAACTTTCTTTCCTCTCCTTATAAGTAAAAGCTTTTCTTATATCGTTAATTTTATCAAATAATTCTTTTTCCTCGTCCTGTTTAAAAAGAACTGCATCAGGACCAGATTTTGATATGTTTTTTTCTCTATCAATAATATTGTATGCTCTTTTGTAAGTTGAAACTGCATTTTTTCCAAGATCTTTTGATATAAATTTATTCATCACAAGTGTTTTTTTGTATAGCTCAAGAAAATTATCATTAGTATGTGAACTTAATGAAGCTTCAATTATATCAGGTCTCACTCTTTTTTCTTTTAATATATTTTTCATACGATCTCTGAAAAAATTAATTAATTCTAAATGTGTATTCTTATTTACATCTTTAACACCTTGTTCAGTATAAAACTTTATTAAGTAATCTATCAAGTCTCTAAGACCAACGGTCAGATTATTTTCAATAATAGTTCTTAATAATCCTATAGCTGACCTTCTTAAGGCAAAAGGATCTTTTGAACTTGTTGGTTTTTCATTTATTAAAAAGAAACCAACAAGTGTATCTAATTTATCTATTATCGATAGACCATAACTGATTGGTTTTTTTGGCACCGTTGAAGAAATACTAATTGGTAAATAATGTTCACTAACAGCTCGAGATACTTCTTCTTCAAATCCTTGATTGGCAGCAAAATACTTGCCCATAATTCCTTGTAATTCTGGAAATTCTCCGACTAAACCCGAAACTAAATCAGATTTACAAATAGATGCCGCTATCTCAAGTTTTTCTTTTTTAATATCAAGTTGGTCTGAAATAAAGTAAGCCATCTTTCTTAATCTTTGTGTTTTATCATAAAGTGATCCTAAATTTTCATAAAATGTAATTTCTTTTAGTTTATTAATCTGTTTGATTAAATTTAAAGATTTATCTTTCTCCCAAAAGAAACTAGCATCAGAAAGTCTTGCGTCGACTACCCTTTCATTTCCTACTTTGATCACTTTTTTTTCATCCTTTTTATTTGCAACAACAATAAAATCGTTGCTTATTCTGTCTCTATGATCAACCAAAGTAAAATACCTTTGATGAGTTTGAAGAGTAGACCTAATGACCTCAGGGGGTAATTTTAAATAACTTTTATCAAATTGAGCAACTAATATGTTTGGATTATCAACTAAATTAGTTACTTCGGTAAGTAAAGTTTGGTCAATAAAAACTTTAAAAGATTTTTTTTTACATATTGATGAAATTTTATCGTTAATAAATTTTTCACGTTCTCTATGATCAAGCATTATTGAATTACTTTTTAAAATTTTGTTATACTCAGAAAAATTATTAATTTTTTTTGGTGTTATTGAGTAATTTTCCTCTATTTGTGTAAAATTTGAAGTCTCAAGGTGTTGATAGTTGAATTTAAGAACTTTTTTTCCAAAAATGGCTAAAATTGATCTTAGTGGTCTACCCCAACTCATTTCATGGTCAGACCATTTCATTGATTTTTTCCAAGATATTTCGTTAAGAGATTTTAATATGCATTTAATTAATTCTTCTTCACTATTAATTTCTTTTCCTTTTATTTTAACAAAATAAAAATTTCCTTTGTCTGTTTTTTTTTCATATAGTTCACTTAAGCTAACAAATCTTGATTTTGTAAAGTTTTCTAGAACTTTTTCAGGTACACCAACTTTTGGGCCTTTTATTTCAGCTGGTAAAATTTTAATTGTATCAGGTAATTCAGAAATATGTACGACTATTCTTGTTGGAGTAGAATAGACCTCAAAGTTTTTATATTTTATGTTTGCTTCAGATAGTTTTTCTTCTAAAAGTTTTTGAAATTGTTTTCTAGTGCTTATTTGAAGGTTTGGTGGTATTTCCTCGCTAAAAAATTCAATTAAAAGTTCAGACATTATCTTTGTTGATTTTCTAACCAACCTGATCCGGCTCCTTTTGCTAATTCTCGAATTCTATTTATATAACCAGTTCTCTCTGCAACTGCAATTACACCTCTTGCATCTAATAAATTAAAAATATGACTAGCTTTTAAACATTGATCGTAAGCTGGCAAGGGAAGTTTTTGTTCTAGAAGATTTTTACATTCTTGTTCTGCGATTTCAAAATTTTTGAGTAGAGAGTCGGTGTTTGCTTGGTCAAAATTATACGTGGAGAATTCTTTTTCTGACTGAAGATAAACATCTCCATATTTTACTCCATTATCATTCCAATCAATATCAAATACATTTTTCTTTTCTTGTACAAACATGCAAATTCTCTCTAAGCCATATGTTAGCTCCACCGATATTGGTTTGCATTCTATTCCTGTCATCTTTTGAAAATAAGTAAATTGCGTAATTTCCATTCCATCACACCATACTTCCCAACCTAAACCTGCGGCTCCTAAAGTTGGACTCTCCCAATCATCTTCAACAAATCTTATATCGTGCTCTTTAGAGTCTATACCAATAGCCATAAGACTTTTTAAATATAGTTGTTTAATATCTTTTGGAGATGGTTTTATTATAACCTGAAATTGATAATAGTGTTGTAGTCGGTTTGGATTTTTTCCATATCTTCCATCTGTTGGTCTTCTTGATGGTTGAACGTAAGCTGCTTTCCAAGGTTTTGGTCCTAGTGATCGCAGAGTAGTTGCAGGATGAAAAGTGCCAGCTCCAACTTCTAAATCATAAGGTTGTAAAATAATGCAACCTTGTTTGTCCCAAAATTTTTGTAAATTAAAAATCAAATTTTGAAATGATAAAACTGTATTTTTCTTTTTAGTTTTTTTTGGCATTTATAAACCAAATTTTTGCCACAGAGCTCTCTCTTCTATAACACTCACTACATTGTCAACTTGATTATCTAGTGAGGAAGATAATCTTTTTGCTAAAAAACCTTTTTGTTTTTCAAACTTTTTAATTTCAATATTTTCTCCAAATTTTTCTCTCAATATTTGTTCTGCATTTCCAATGCCATCTATAAGTCCCAATTTTAAAGAAGTTGAACCTGACCAAAATTCTCCTGTAAAAGTATTATTTTTATCTGGATCTTTAAGTTTAGATCCACGACTTTTTTTTACTAAGTTTATGAAGTCTGAGTGTAGTTCTAACTGTAATTTTTTAATTCTCTCAATATCTTCAGGTTTCTCCTCTTTGAAGGGATCCAAAGTGCTTTTATTTTTTCCAGCAGTATATACTCTTCTTTGAACTCCTAATCTTTTGATAGCATCCTGGAACCCAAAAGATGCAGAAATAACTCCGATTGATCCAACTATTGAACTAGAGTTTGCATAAATCTCATCACCTGCACAAGCGATTAAATAACCCCCTGAGGCTGCAACATCTTCTGCAAAAACAATTACTTTTTTATTATTTTTTTTTGCAAGTTGTCTTATGTAATCATGAATTAAATGTGATTGAACCGGTGACCCTCCGGGTGAGTTAATTGATATTGCTATACTCTTAGCTTTTTTAAATGAAAATGCTTTTTTAATAATCTCTTGTTGGCCAGAAAAATCTATACCTTGCCTAAATCGTCCAGCTGATCCAATGACTCCAGCTAGCCTAATATGTGGAACAATGATTTTTTTTTTAAAAAATGAAAACATATGATTAAAGGTTAATAACAATTCTTATATCAGCACATAAATTAAATTGAAATATAAATTACGCTACTCTTGGTTGAAATTGACATGCGTCACAGAGGTCTAAAATAATAATTAATTAATTTTTGAAAAGTATATAATAAACAACTTATGGGTTCAGTAATTCCTTTAAAAAAATCTGCAAACAATGCTTATTTAGATCTAAGAAACCACTTAAATGACAAGCTTGATTCTGTTGAAAAACTTATAAAAAATAAACTCAAAAGTGATGTCACATTGATAAAAAAAATGAGTGATTATCACCTTGATTCAGGTGGCAAAAGAATTAGGGCACTTCTAACAATGGGTTGTTCAAAATTAGGTGGTTATTTAGAAGGGGATAGAGATGTAAATCTTGCAGCATGTGTTGAACTAATTCACAGCGCAACCTTGCTTCACGATGATGTTATTGATCAAAGTAAAGTACGAAGAGGTAACAAAACTCCAAATCACATATGGGGAAATCAATCTTCTATATTGGTAGGAGACTATTTACTAAGTAGATGTTTTGAAATGATGGTTGAAGATGGAAATTTAGAGATATTGAAACTTCTTTCATCAACGTCAACTAAAATTGCTCAAGGAGAAGTTATGCAGCTTCAACACAAAGGTGAAGCTGACCTTTTAGAAGAAAATTATTTAAAAATTATAAATTTAAAAACTGCAGCTCTGTTTTCAGCAGCTACTAGAGTTGGGGCATGTTTGTCAGATTTGGATATTAAGAAGAAAGATGCTTTAGGATCATATGGTAAAAATTTAGGTTTAGCTTTTCAAATTGCAGATGATGCTTTAGATTATTTTTCTAAAGAAAAAATATTTGGAAAAGAAATTGGTAAAGATTTTTTTGAAGGTAAAGTTACTCTACCAGTTATAATAGTATATCAAAAAGCTAATTCTATTGAGAGAACGTTTTTAATTAATACTTTCAAAAAAGACATTAGGAATAAAAAAGATTTTGAAGAGACTCAAAGATTAATTAAAAAGTATAAAGCATTAGAGGCAACTTTTAGAAGAGCAGAGTATTTTGTAAACGTTTCTTACGATGCTTTGGGTATTTTCGAAAATTCAGAAGAAAAAAATATTTTACAAAACTTAACTAGTTTTAGCCTAAATAGATCTTTCTAAGGATAAAGTATTTCCTTTACCCAATTGTTATTTTCTTTTTTATAGTTAAGTCTTTCGTGAATTCTGTTTTTTATTTCTAGCCAAAACTCAATTCGTTCAGGTTTTAGATTCCAACCTGACCAGTGAGGTGGTCTAGGGACTTTATTTTCGTCTGGATATTTATTTTTAAATTCTTCAAACCTTTGGATTAACTCTTCTCTTTTTTTCATTACACTAGACTGCGATGATGCCCACGCACCTATTCTACTCCTATAAGCTCTTGAATTATAATATTTATCAGCAACTTTATCATCAACAACATTTACTTTACCAGAAATTCTTATTTGTCTTCTAAGACTTTTCCAATGAAAACACATTGAGGCATTAGGATTTTTTTTAAGATCAATTCCTTTTTTACTATTAAAATTAGTATAGAAAATAAATCCATCCTCACTATAACCTTTTAACAAAACCATTCTCACACTTGGAATTCCATCAGGTGTTGAAGTTGCAAGTGATAATGCGTTTGGATCATTAATTTCACTTTTTTCGGCGACAGAGAACCAATTTTTAAACAAAATAATAGGATTCGCCTCATCTCCAAAGCAATTATCCAGTCCTAACGAATTTTGGCCATTTTTTTGATTCATAATTAATATAAAATAATTTATACATTAAATATCGATGTCTTTTAATACTTTTGGAAAAATATTTAGATTTACGACTTGGGGTGAGTCACATGGTCCAGCTATAGGCTGTATTATCGACGGTTGTCCTCCAAATATCCCAATTTCTGATAAAGAAATACAGATAGATATGGATCGTAGAAGACCTGGAAATACTAAGTTTGTATCTCAAAGGAAAGAGTCGGATAAAATAGAAATTTTGTCTGGTGTGTTTGATGGAAAGTCTACGGGAACTCCTATTTCAATATTAATAAGAAACGAAGATAAAAGATCTAGAGATTATGAGTCGATAAAAAATAAGTTTAGACCAGGCCATGCTGATTTCACATATTTTAAAAAATATGGAATAAGAGATTTTAGAGGAGGAGGCAGACAGTCTGCAAGAGAAACAGCCTCAAGAGTTGCTGCTGGTGCTATAGCTAGAATAGTATTAAAAAATTTATTAGGAAAAAAGTTTAGTATTTACGGTGCTGTTATACAATTAGGATTAATGGGCTGTGATAGAAAAAATTGGAATAATAAAGAAATAAGAAAAAACCCATTTTTTTGCCCTGATAAAAAATCAGTAAAACTTTGGGAAAAATATTTGATGGCAGTAAGAAAATCTGGTTCATCATGTGGTGCTATAATTGAGCTAAGAGCAAATGGTATACCTGCAGGACTTGGTGCACCAATTTACTCTAAACTTGATACTGACATAGCAGGTGCTTTAATGAGTATTAATGCCGTTAAAGGAGTAAATATCGGTGCAGGCATGGGTGCTGCATATTTATCAGGGGAAGAAAATTCTGATGAAATGAGATCTAAATCTGGAAAGGCTAAATTTAAAAGTAATAATGCTGGAGGAATACTTGGTGGTATTTCCTCAGGGCAGGAAATAATTGCTTCATTTGCTGTAAAACCAACTTCGTCAATAATTAATAGTAGAGAAACAATTGATAAAAAAGGTAAAAATACAAAAATATCTGTCAGAGGCCGTCATGATCCTTGTGTTGGTATAAGAGCTGTTCCTATTGGTGAAGCTATGCTTTCATGCGTGTTGCTAGACCACTTTTTAATGAATAGAGCTCAGTGTGGTTAAGATAAGTTTTTATTTTTTGCAATAACCACGTTAGAATTTAAAATACTTTCGATTTTCTCAACAATACTGTTACTGTCTAATCCTGCTGTTTTATACATGTTATCAGGTGTATCTTGATCTAAAAATTTATCAGGTAAAATCATAGATCTAAATTTCAATCCTTTATCAAAAAATCCTCTTTCAGATAAAAGATTTGAAACATGAGATCCAAAACCACCTATGGAACCTTCTTCAATTGTCAAAACAGCTTCATGGTTTGAAGCTAATTCCAGAATTTGTTTTTCATCTAAAGGTTTTGCGAATCTTGCGTCAAAAATTGTCACAAAAATTCCTTTCTTATTTAAAGTTGTGGCAGCTTTTTTGCATTCATTCATCCTTGCTCCAAAATTAAGAATTGCCAAATGTTTTCCAGACGAAATAATTCTACCTTTACCAATTTCGATAGTTTCATTGATATCGGGTAATACTACACCAAAACCACTTCCCCTAGGATATCTGAAGGCTGATGGCCTATCATTTATGTTTACTGATGTATTTATCATTCTTACTAATTCAGCCTCGTCGCTTGCTGCCATTACAACAAAATTTGGTAGAGTAGAAAGGTATGTAGTATCAAATGATCCAGCATGAGTTGCTCCGTCTGAGCCGACTAAGCCTGCTCTATCTATGGCAAATCTAACTGGTAAAGATTGTATTGCAACATCATGAACAACCTGATCGTAAGCCCTTTGTAAAAAAGTTGAGTAAATAGCAGCATAGGGTTTGTATCCTTCGGTAGCTAATCCAGCAGCGAAAGTTACTCCGTGTTGTTCGGCTATGCCAACATCAAACATCCTGTCAGGAAACTTTTTTTGAAAAAGATCTAGTCCAGTTCCCGATGGCATTGCACCGGTAATTGCTACAATTTTAGTATCATTCTGAGCATGTTTAATTAAGGTATTTGCAAAAACCTTTGTATAAGAAGGTCCTGCTGATTTACCTTTTGCTTGTTTACCAGTTAAAACGTCAAATTTTGATACCCCATGATATTTATCTCCCGACTCTTCAGCGGGTTTGTATCCTTTACCCTTTTTGGTAATTGCATGTATTAATATTGGACCTTGATGATTTGAATTTTTTGCGTTCTCTAAAATTGTAACTAAATTGTTTACATCATGTCCATCAATGGGACCTATATAATAAAACCCAAGTTGGCTGAATAATGTTCCGCCTGTCACTGCGCTTCTAAGTAAATCCTCTGCTTTCCCCGCGCTTTTTGAAAATCTTCTTGAAAATGCTGAAAGTATTAATTTTATGGTTTCACGGAAACTGAAATATATTTTTCCAGACAAAAGTCTTGCAAGATATTTGCTCATCGCACCAACCGGTGGTGCAATAGACATATCATTATCATTAAGAACAACTATCAATTTAGATTTCATCGCTCCGGCATTATTCATTGCCTCATAGGCCATTCCTGCACTCATTGCTCCATCACCTATAACAGCAACAACATTATTTTTATCATTAGAAAGCTTCTTAGCTGTAGCCATACCAAGAGTTGATGATATAGATGTAGAACTATGTGCTGCTCCAAATGGATCATATTCACTTTCCGATCTTTTAGTAAATCCTGAAAGCCCACCGCCTTTTCTTAATGTTCTTATTCTGTCTCGTCTTCCTGTAATTAATTTGTGTGGGTAGCATTGATGGCCAACATCCCAAACTAATTTGTCTTTTGGAGTATTGAAAACATAGTGCAAAGCAACAGTAAGCTCTACCACGCCTAGACCTGCTCCTAGATGACCTCCGGTTTCAGATACAACATTAATAAGTTCAGATCTCAATTCTTTTGAAACTTGATCTAATTGATTTTTACTAAGTTTCCTTAAATCTGAGGGATAATTAATATTATCTAATAATTCATTTTTCATTAAAAACTTCTATTTAATATAAAATCTGATACCTCAATTAACTTATTTGATTTTTTTCCATATTTTTTTAATTTATTTATTATCATCTTTTTTCTATCCAAAGCAAACCCTAAAGTTTTTTCATAACCAAATAATTTAATTAATGTGGATTTCCCCTTTTTTTTGTCTTTCTTAACTGGTTTGCCTGTGTTTTTTTTATTTCCTTTTATGTCTAAAAGATCATCTGCAATTTGAAACAATAATCCTAATTCCGCCCCAACCATGCTCATTTCTTTTTGTGTCTTGAGATTTTTTTTAGCTATAATTGCTGGTGCTAAACAACAAAATTCAAATAATTTTCCTGTTTTTTTTCTCTGCATATTGATGATTTTTTTAAAATTAATTTTCTTTTTTTCGTAATTAAGATCTAAAAATTGACCTCCTGCAATACCAACATGACCAGCACATTCAGATAATTTTTTTATAAGATTTAATTTAACAGTTGTATCTACATTAAATTTTTTGTCCGCTATTATTTCAAAAGCTAATGTAAGCAAAGAGTTACCAGCAAGTATCGCTGTTGACTCTCCAAATTTGATGTGTGTTGATGGTTTTCCTCGCCTTAATGTGTCGTTATCCATGCACGGTAAGTCGTCATGAATTAAGGAGTACGAATGTATACACTCTACAGCAGCACATAAATTAATTATTTGATTAGATCTAATATTAAAAATTTTTGATGTATTTAAAATGATTGTTGATCTAATCTTTTTTCCACCAAATAAAGTGCCATATTTCATAACAGGGACGAGCTCTGAATACTTTTGTGTATTGAAATATTTTTTTATAAATATATCTACAATCTTTGCATTTTGTTTGATATTTTTAAGCATTAAAACGATTAATTATTTTTTTTTACCCATCGCATGTATTTTATTTAGTTTTTCCTTAAAAACGTTATCTACATGATTATTCAATAACAATAATCTTTCATAATCTTTCTTTGAATTCTCTAAATCTATTCCATTATCCTCTAATCTTTTTAAAATATCCAATATTTCAATTTTAGCTTCGTTTATTGATTTACTTTTAATGTCAGGTGGAATATTTTTGATTTTCATTAAACTTATAATAATCTTAATATGAAAAATATCTATAAAAATTCTTTTTACAACCTTAATAAGGCAAAAAGAATTTTAGAAAAAAACCAAATTTTAGCATTACCGACAGAAACCGTATATGGGTTAGCAGGAAATGCTTATTCTCATAAATCTGTTAAGAGAATATATAGTTTAAAGAAGAGACCTCAAAAAAATCCACTTATTATTCATTATTATAATTTAGACCTGCTTAAAAGAGATGCGGAATATGATAAAAATTTTTTAAAACTTTATAAAAAATTTTCTCCTGGACCTCTTACATACATTTTAAAAAAGAAAGAAAAATCAAAAGTTTCAAAATTTGCTAATGCGAAATTAAAAACAATTGCAGTGAGATTTCCAAAAAATAAAATTATTAGATCTTTATTAAAAAAATTAACTTTCCCTTTAGCAATACCAAGTGCAAATATTTCTACTGGGGTAAGTCCAACAGAACCATTAGATGTAGTTGACGAATTCAAAAATAAAATTAAATTTATTTTAGATGGTGGAAAATCAACAATTGGACTAGAGTCGACTGTTATAAATTTGAGCGGTAAACCTAAAATTTTAAGACCGGGAGCAATAAGTTATATTCAAATTGAAAAGATATTAAGAAAACAAGTCTCAAATGTAACTAAATCTAAATTTGTGATTTCACCTGGTATGCATAAAAAACATTATTCGCCAGGAATACCAATTAAGCTTAATTCAATTAAACCTGATTATAAGGCCGCATTCATTGTTTTTGGAAAAAAGTATAAGATGAAAAAAAATATGTTTAATTTGAGTAAAAAAAGTAATCTTAAAGAAGCAGCCAAAAATTTATATAAAGTCTTGAGAAAGATAAAAAAATTGAAATATAAAAAAATTAATGTAGTTAAAATCCCAAATAAAAGTATTGGAATTGCGATCAATGATAGATTAAAGAAGGCATCAAATTAAATGTCCATAGAAATTAAAAATTTATCAAAAAAATTTAATGAAGTTTATGCAGTAAAAAATATCGATTTCACAATTGGTGCAAATAAAACTATTGGATTACTCGGTCCTAATGGTTGTGGCAAAACTACATCAATAGGAATGATGCTTGGATTAATAAAGCCAACTACAGGTGATATTATTATACAAAATAAAAATATAAATACATTTGAGAGAAATAAACTTTTAAGTATTATGAATTTTGCATCGCCCTACGTAGAATTACCTAAAAAACTAAGTGTGAAACAAAATCTCCAAATCTACGGTAGGCTTTACGGGGTAAAAGATTTATCTATTAGAATAGATGAATTAGCTGAAGACTTAAATTTAAAAGATTTTATAAATAAAAAAACTGGTGAGTTATCCTCAGGACAAAAAAATAGAGTGTCTCTTGCTAAGTCGCTTATTAATAAACCTGAAATTCTTCTATTAGATGAACCGACTGCAAGTCTTGATCCAGATATTGGTGATTATGTTAGGTCTTATTTGCAGTCATACAAATCTAAAAATAAAGTAACTATACTTTTAGCTTCTCATAATATGGCTGAAGTAGAAAGACTTTGTGACAGTGTTATAATGATGAAAAAAGGGAAAATTATTGATCAAGGAACTAGTAAAGAGATAATAAATAGACATGGTAGAACTAATCTAGAAGAAACGTTTTTAAAAATAGTAAGGAGCAAAGATGAGTTGGCATAAAATTTATGCTTTATGTTTAAGACATATTTATTTGATAAGTAATTCTTTGCCAAGAATTATAGACTTAATATATTGGCCAACTGTACAAATATTATTATGGGGATTTATATCAAAATTTTTTACTTTAAATTCTGAGTATTACAGTAATACAGTAGGAATAATATTAACAGCAGCCATTCTATACGATTTTTTATTTAGAGTAAGTATAAGTTATAATATTATGTTTCTTGAAGAAATTTGGAGTAGGAATTTTACAAATTTATTTATAGCTCCAATAAAGTTAAGTGAAATGATAGCATCGCTTACAATAACTGCGGTGTTTAGATCTTTAATAGGACTAATTCCAGCTGCATTATTGGCCATACCTTTGTTCGGTGTCTCAGTTTTTAAAATAGGTTTACCACTGTTAGCATTGTTATTTAGTTTGTATATTTTTGGTGTCACGCTTGGACTTTTGGTCACCGCAGGACTTTTGCGATTTGGCCCTTCGTTTGAAAATATTGCTTGGGCAAGTTTATTTTTTTTAGCCCCATTGGGTTGTATATATTACCCGGTTGAAATACTTCCTTTGTCTTTACAAATAATAGCTAAAGGACTTCCGCTTGTACATGTTTTTGAAGAAATGAGAAATATACTTATAAATGGAACAGTTAATTATTTTGAAATATTCATTTCGATTTTAATTTCAGTTGCCTATTTTATTTTTGGTGTAATAATTTTTTATATGGCATATTTTGGTGCTAGAGTTAGAGGCACCTTGATAAATATGGGGGAATAATAAATGGCTCTATATGACTGTTTTATGTATTTTGATGAAGATATGTTGCTCGACATCAGGTTAAATATATTAAATGAAACAGTTGATAAATTTGTAATAGCAGAAGCAACAAAAACTCACTCTGGTCAAGATAAAAAGCTTAATTTTGATATAAAAAATTTTTTAAAATTTAAAGATAAGATAAATTATTTAGTAATCGATGATTTGCCTGAAAATTTAAGTAAATACAAAAAAGGCTGGTCGGAAAGTCATTTAAGAGATCAATATCAACGAAATTCTTTAAGTAGAGGTTTGGTGGACTGTGATGAAGATGATTTAGTTATGATCTCAGATCTTGATGAAATTCCAAATCCAGACAAAATAAGTGAATTTAATAAAGAAAAAAAGTATGCTTGTTTTTTACAAAAGAATTTTCATCAAAAATTAAATTTACTAAATACCTCAATAAAGGAATGGCCTGGAACAAAAATATGTATTAAAAAATATCTAAAATCACCTCAATGGCTCAGAAATATTAAAACTAAAGAAATACCTTTTTGGAAGTTCTATAAACCTCGAAGACCACAAATATTAAATGATGGTGGATGGCATTTTAATGATTTAAAAACACCAGAAGAACTATCTAATAAAATCCAGAGTTATGCTCACCAAGAATTTAATAAAGATAAATTTGTTGATGTTAGAAAAATTAGCGACAGATTAAAAAATAGGCAAGATTTATTTGATCGTGATTACAAATTTGAAGTTATAAATATTGACAAAAATTACCCTAAATTTTTAAGAGAAAATAAGATTAAGTATAAAAACTGGATATTATAAAATTTGTATTATTTTATTTTGGTGGGCCGTGAAGGATTTGAACCCTCAACCTCACCGTCCGAAGCGGTGCGCTCTATCCAGTTGAAGCTAACGGCCCCTGGGAATATAATACTTTTAAATTATTAGATGAATAAAACAATAACATTTTTAGCTAAGGATCTGGGAAAAAAGATCAGATTAGATAAGTATTTAGCAGATAACTTAAATGATTTTACCAGATCACAAATAAAAAAAATAATATTATCAAAGAATATCAAGTTGAATAAAAAGTTGATCAATTCTGCATCTGAGAAAGTAAAGAATGATGATTTAATTGAGGTGAGTTTTCCAGATAAAACAAATAAAGATTTAAAACCAAAAAAAATAAATTTAGATATAGTATACGAAGATAACGATCTAATAATTATAAATAAAAAAAGTGGCTTAGTTGTTCATCCTGGAGCTGGAAATCAAGATGAAACTTTAGTGAACGGATTAATGTATCTTTACAAAAATAATTTGTCTAATATTAACGGAGACTTTAGACCAGGCATAGTCCATAGAATTGATAAAGACACGAGTGGTTTAATTGTTGTTGCTAAAAACAATCAAACTCACAATAGTCTCTCCGAGCAATTTAGTAATCACTCAATAAAAAGAAAGTATTTGGCCTTGGTTTGGGGTGTAGTAAGACCTTTGACTGGAAAGATAACAACCTTAATTTCTAGAAACAAAAAAAATAGACAGCTAATGACAGTAAGTGAGCGTTTGGGTAAGAAGGCAATAACAAACTACAAAACTTTAAAAACATTCAGTTCAAAAGAAATACCAAGAATGAGTTTAATAGAGTGTATTTTAGAAACAGGAAGAACCCATCAAATTAGAGTGCATCTAGCGTACAAAGGAAATCCTTTAATCGGTGACAAAAAGTATGGAAAAAAAAAACAAAAATTCAAAAAAATTAATTTAAAATTTGAAAAAATACTCTCTTCATTTGATAGGCAAGCATTACATGCTAAAAGTTTAGGTTTTTTTCATCCAGTAAAAAAAAAGTTTCTTGATTTTGACTCCAAATTACCTAGTGATTTTAAAAAAATACTAGATTTTCTTGACAAATTTGGTAATTGAACAATAAAAATTTATAAATATATATACAATTATGAAAACAAAGTCTGAAATTGCTAACGTACCAAGTTTAACAAGTGAGGGTGGTTTATCTGTTTATCTTGCGCAGATTAAAAAATTTCCAATACTGGATGCTGAAGAAGAGTATATGTTAGCCAAAAATTGGAAAGAGCGTGGTAATTTAAAATCAGCTCACAAACTAGTTACAAGCCACTTACGTTTAGTTGCTAAAATTGCAATGGGTTATCGTGGGTATGGTCTTCCAGTTAATGAATTAATTTCGGAAGGGAATATAGGTTTAATGCAAGCTGTAAAAAAATTTGATCCTGAAAAGGGATTTAGATTAGCAACTTATGCTATGTGGTGGATCAAAGCTGCAATTCAAGAATACGTTTTAAGATCATGGAGTTTAGTTAAAATGGGAACAACATCTGCCCAAAAAAAACTTTTTTTTAATTTGAAAAAAATCAAACAGCAAATAGCTCCTAATCAAGATGGAGATTTAAAAGATGAACAAGTTAACGAAATATCAAAAAAGCTTGGAGTTAAATCAGATGAGGTTGTGAACATGAATCGTAGAATGATGGGGCAAGAAAAATCTCTTAATGAACCAATTAAAGACGGAGAAAAAGGTGAATGGCAAGACTGGATTGTAAGTGATGATTTGGATCAAGAACTTTTTGTAGCACAAAAACAAGAGATGGATGAGAAAAAAACTTTGCTGCATCGATCAATAAAAATTCTCACTGAAAGAGAGAGAGAAATTTTACAAGATAGAAAATTATCAAACGAACCAAAAACATTAGAAGAATTAAGTAAAAAATATAAAATAAGTAGAGAAAGAATAAGACAAATTGAAACTAAGGCTTTTGAAAAACTTCAGAAGGCTATGCTTAATGCGACAAAATCTGAAAATTTACTTCCAAGAAATTAAGAAAATGGATTTTCAAGTAGAATAGTGTCTTCTCTTTCAGGGCTAGTTGAAATACTTGATATTTTGGCTTCGATAAAATCCTCAAGAGCATAAATATATTTTTTTGCTTTATCTGGAAGGTTTTCAATATTTCTTACACCTTTAGTACTTTCTTTCCAACCTGGAAATGTTTCATAAATTGGTTCGATTTTAAATTGATCTTCTGCGCCTGCAGGTAAATAGTCTAATTTTTTACCATTAAGCTTGTATGAGGTACACATTTTAATCTCATCTAATTCATCTAAAACATCTAACTTAGTCAATGCTATTCCGTTAATACCAGATATTTTTATAGTCTGTCTTACTAATACTGCATCGAACCATCCACATCTTCTCTTCCTGCTAGTAACTGTTCCAAACTCCTTTCCTCTTGTGCCTAATAAATCTCCAATTTTATTTTTTTGCTCTGTGGGAAATGGTCCCTCACCTACTCTTGTTGTATAAGCTTTTGTAATACCCAAAACATAACTTTCGCTATTAGATCCTAATCCAGATCCTGTTGCAGCTGTGGACGCAACAGTATTTGAGGAGGTTACAAAAGGATAAGTGCCATGATCAACATCTAGGAGTATACCTTGGGCTCCCTCAAACAGTATTTTTTTTCCTTTTGATTTGTATTCATTTAACCTTTTCCAAACTGGTTGTGAAAATTTTAAAATTTGTGGTGCTATTTTTAATAAATCTTTTTTTAATTTATCCTTTTTAAAAACCTTCTGTTTTAAACCTTTCCTTAATGCATTGTGGTGTATCAATGCAGCTTCTAATCTTTTATCTAAATTATTTTCTGAAGCTAAATCCATAACTCTAATTGATCGTCTGCCGACTTTATCTTCATAAGCCGGACCTATACCTCTCCTTGTAGTTCCGATTTTTGCTTTTCCAGCAGCGTCTTCTCTTATTTCGTCGATTTCCTTATGATATGGCAATATAAGGTTTGCTGCTTCGGAGAGTATTAGATTATTCTCATCTACTTCAACTCCTTTGGATTTCATCTCTTTTATTTCATCAATTAAAGCCCAAGGATCTACAACAACACCATTTCCAATTATAGAAATTTTACCTTCTCTAACAGTTCCAGATGGTAATAATCTCAATTTGTAAGTTTTTCTATCAATTACCAGAGTATGTCCAGCGTTGTGACCACCTTGAAATCGAACAACAACATCAGCTTCACTTGAGAGCCAATCAACAATCTTACCTTTTCCTTCATCTCCCCACTGTGTTCCAACAACTATAACATTTTTCATCTTTTAAATTTATTATCTATACTAATTGAACTTAAATGATTTATAGGTCCATGGCCCTTTCCATAATTAAGATTGGATCTAATTGACTGATTAACATATTTAATTCCAAGCTCACAAGATTTATTTATACTTTTTCCACATGCAAAAAAAGTTGCAATTGCACTTGATAAAGTGCAGCCAGTTCCATGGGTGTTTTTAGTTTTAATTTTTTTATTTTTAAATATTTTTATTTCTTTTTTATTTAAAAATACATCTTTCATAATTTTAGAGTTTCTATGGCCACCTTTTAACAATACATTTTTAACACCAGAATTGAGCAAAATATTGGCAGCCTTAATCATGTCTTCTAAATTTTTAATTTTAATTTTAGTTAGTACCTCAGCTTCTGGAATATTAGGAGTTATAAGATAAACCTTTTTAATAAGCTTTTCTTTTAATATTTTAATTGCAGTATCATTTATAAGTTTAAAACCACCTTTAGCAACCATAACTGGATCTAAAATTATTTTTTTAGTTTTAACTTTTTGAAGAGATTTTATTACTGAATTAATCACAACTGGTGAATGAAGCATTCCAATTTTAATTGCATCTGGCTTGATATCTTTTGAAGTAAATAAAATTTGTTTTTCTATTTCTTTAGGTGGAATAGGTACAACAGACTTTACTCCGGTGGTATTTTGAGCAGTAATAGCTGTAACAGCTGTCATCGCGTAACCTCCTAATGCTGTTACTGTTTTTATATCTGCTTGAATACCTGCACCACCAGAAGAGTCTGATCCTGCAATTATTAGAATTTTTGATTTAGGTTTCAAATTATTTAATTGAGCTTTTGATTAGTTTTATACATTTTAGAATTAAACTTTTATCATACGACTCTGCCATTATCCTAATTTTTGGTTCTGTTCCAGATTTTCTGACTAAAATTCTACCATTTTGACCCATAAGCTTATTTGCTATTTTTATTGCCTTTTTACATTTTGATTTATTAATTACATTTTTATCGTTTACTTCTACGTTTTCTAATATTTGCGGTAATGGTTTAAAAACTTTCAATAATCGGCTAGCTTTTTTACCCTTCCGAAGAGAAAATAAAACCTCTAAGGCTACTAATAATCCATCCCCAGTTGTTGCAAATTTTCCTAAAATAATGTGACCAGACTGTTCACCGCCTAAATTATAATTGAGCTTTTTCATTTTTTCTTTAACATATCTATCTCCAACTTTAGACCTCGAAAATCTTATTTTTTCATTAAGTAAAAATTTTTCCAAACCATAATTTGACATTAATGTTCCAATTACTCCACCTTTTAAAATTTTTTTAGATTTCCATCTACGAGCCAACATTGCAATAATTTGATCACCATCTATTATTTTTCCTTTTTCATCGCACATAATTACTCTGTCAGCATCTCCATCAAATGCTATTCCGATTTTAGCTTTATGTTTTTTTACAACAGTCTTTATTTTTGAGGGATATGTTGATCCACATTTTTCATTAATATTTAATCCATTTGGTTTTACTCCTATAGAAATCACTTTTGCACCTAGTTCTTTTAATAATTTAGGAGCTGCTTTATAAGAAGCCCCATTTGCACAATCTAGAACAATTTTTGTGCCTTTTAGATGAAAATTGCTTGGAAAATTATTTTTTAGTATTTTTGTATATTTGTCATTTCCATCCTCGAGACGCTTTACTCTTCCTAATAATTTTGGGTTTGTTAACTGTTTCGTATTTTTTGCATCTATTAGTCTTTCAATTTTTTTTTCAATTTTATCAGATAGTTTCATCCCGTCAGGACCAAATAATTTCAGTCCATTATCATGGTAGGGATTATGTGATGCGGTAATCATTATTCCCATGTTAGCCTTCATAGATTTAGTCAACATAGCTAAGCCATTTGTGGGTAAAGGACCTAAAGTGTAAACATGCATTCCACCAGATACTAAACCAGAAACTAGTGCTGGTTCTAGAGTATATCCTGATAATCTAGTATCCTTTGCAATTATAGCTATTTGTTTTGATTTTTTTTGATTTTTAAAATAAGTACCCGAAGCAAGACCAAATTTAAAAAATTTTTCTCCAGTAATATTTCCTTGATTCACTGTCCCTCTAATACCGTCTGTTCCAAAATATTTATTTTTCATTAATTTTTTCGTACACCATTATTCCTTGCTTAACTTCCCTTACATTGTGCACTCTGAACATTTGTACACCTTGGGATAACAAGTAAAGAACTGACGCTAATGTTCCTCCTGTTCTATCTTTACTATCGTACTCGCCAGATATTTGATTAATGAATCTTTTTCTCGAAGTCCCAACCAAAATAGGAAAGCCAAGGCTATGAAACAAAGATATATTGGAAATTAAAGTCAAATTATGTTTCAGAGTTTTACCAAAACCAATCCCTGGATCTATTATGATTTTTTTGTTATCTGTAATATTTGAAATTTCTTTTTCAAAAAAATCGTAAATATCTAGTAAAACATTTTTGTATTTTGGATACCTTTGCATTGTTTTTGGAGTTCCTTGCATATGATGCAAAACTTTTGGAATATTAAAATCTCTTAATTTAATAAGCGCAAAAGGATCATGATTAAAACCTGACACATCATTGATTAGATCCGCGCCGGAGGTAATGCTTTTAACCATTATATCAGATTTTCGTGTATCAACTGATAAACAAATTTTTTTATATTTTTTTTTAAAATTATTTAAAACATACTTAATTCTCTCCCACTCAATTTTTGGATCAATCGTTTTTGAACCTGGTCGAGTAGACTCTCCACCAACATCAATAATATTTGCTCCGGATTTTATCATGTTAGAAATTTGTTTAAATGCCTTACTGTAGTTATTAAATTTTCCTCCATCTGAGAAACTATCAGGAGTAAGATTAAGAATACCCATAATTGACGGGGATTGAAAATTAATATGTTTAAGAAAATCCTTTCTCTTCGATACAATTTTACTTAGATCTTCTTTAACAATTTTTCTAATTTTTTTATTTAATTTAAAAATTTTATTAATATTAATTAAATTAACCTTTACTCCCCTTTTTTCTCTCGAAAAAATTTCGATACTATCGAAGGCAATGTTGTTCTTACCGTTTAATGGAAGTGCTTTTTTTGTTTGGATTAACCTTATTGCTTCACTTCCATGATAAAAATTACACGCCCTCGTGTAATATTTTCTCATGATAAGTTATTATAGTGCTGGTTTCGGTTTTAGACCAATAGAATCTATTGCTGAGGATGCTTTATCATCAGCTTCTTCTTCCTGTTTTTTAGAAAGTTTGGTTGGTTGAATATTTTTAAGTATAAGATCTCTAATTTCATCGCCTGTTAGAGTTTCGTAAACTAATAAAGCCTTAGCTATTTTGTGAAGATCGTCTATTTTTTCAGTTAAAACTGTTCTAGCTCTTTCGTATCCAGTATCTACAATTTTTTTAACTTCAGAGTCTACTTTTTTTGCAGTATCTTCAGACATATTTTGCTGTCTAGTAATTGATCTTCCCAAAAACACTTCATCTTCATTTTCTCCGTAAGCTATGGTTCCTAAACTTTTACTCATGCCATATCTTGTCACCATATTTTTTGCCATTTTAGTGGCCATATCAATATCAGATGAAGCACCAGATGTTATTTTTTCATAACCAAATATAATCTCTTCAGCAATCCTACCCCCCATTGCCACTGCTATATCTGAATACATTTTTTCTCTTGTAACAGAGAGTTGATCTCTCTCCGGCAATCTCATAACCATTCCTAAAGCTCTTCCTCTAGGTATAATGGTTGCTTTGTGTATAGGGTCAGATGCTTTTTCATTTAAAGCAACAATAGCGTGACCCCCTTCATGATATGCAGTTAACTTCTTTTCCTCTTCTGTCATAACCATTGATCTTCTTTCGGCGCCCATCATTACCTTATCTTTGGCTTCCTCTATATCAATCATTGTAACTACTCTTTTATTTTTTCTTGCAGCCAATAGGGCGGACTCGTTAATAAGATTTGCTAAATCAGCTCCAGAAAAACCAGGGGTTCCTCTTGCAATAGTTCTAAGTTTTACATCTGGACCAGTATTTATTTTTTTAACGTGAACTTTTAAAATAGCCTCTCTTCCTAAAATATCAGGATTAGGCACTACAACTTGTCTGTCAAATCTACCTGGTCTTAATAAAGCAGGATCTAAAACATCAGGTCTATTTGTTGCTGCTATTAAAATAATTCCCTCATTGGTGTCAAAACCATCCATCTCAACTAAAAGTTGGTTTAAAGTTTGTTCTCTTTCATCGTTACCACCACCTAGACCTGCACCTCTACTTCTTCCAACCGCATCAATCTCGTCGATGAAAATAATACATGGAGCATGTTTTTTTCCTTGCTCAAACATATCTCTTACTCTTGAAGCTCCAACTCCAACAAACATTTCCACAAAATCAGAACCTGAAATTGTAAAGAAAGGTACGTTAGCTTCACCTGCTATAGCTTTTGCTAAAAGCGTTTTGCCTGTACCTGGTGGTCCGATTAATAAAGCTCCTTTAGGAATTTTTCCTCCAAGTTTTCTAAATTTTCTTGGATCTTTTAAAAAATCTACTATTTCTTCTACTTCTTCTTTTGCTTCCTCAATACCTGCAACATCGTTGAAAGTAACTTTACCTTGAGCTTCATTTAATAACTTTGCTTTTGATTTTCCAAATCCCATTGCACCACCTCTACCACCTTGCATTTGACGCATGAAAAATATCCAAACACCAATTAAGAGTAGCATTGGGAACCAAGACAATAGTACGCCTAACAAAGAAGGCATCTTATCTTCAACTGGAGCAGCGTTTATACTCACGTTTTTATCAGAAAGTTTATTTACTAAATCTGGGTAATTTGGTGAATAAGTTTTGAATTTTGATCCGTCTGATAAAGTACCATTAATATTATTTCCTTGAATTTCAACTTCAACAACTCGGCCGTTATCAACCTCTTCTAAAAATGTTGAAAAGGCAATTTGATTACTATTCTGGTTTACTCTTTCAGGGTTTTGGAAAAGATTAAATAATCCTACAGAAAGTAAGATTATAAGTCCCCACATAAGTAAATTTCTAAAGTTCATTATATGTATAAATAGTTATTTTTATTAATTTAACAAGTATGTCAAACCAGATTAATAATAAAATATGGCAAATTGTAGTATGTGTACCAAAATTCACCCTTTTTATTGGATATTTTAATATTCTTTTGTCACATGCAAAAAGTTTTTTTTCTTTTCAAAAATACACCCTCCTAAAGTGCACTTTTTAACCCTGATTCTTTGAAATCCTTCAATTAAATTTAAAACTTTAATTGATCTCGGAGGGTAATAAGATTTTGAAATACTTTTAATGACGCTATTCATTAATCTAAATTTAATTTCTAAAGGTTCCCTCTGAAACTTAACAAAATTAAGAATGGCTTTTTTATTCTCAAAAATTACAAATTTTTTTATACTTTTTGCTACATAAAAATCTATTGCTTCTCTAGTTGAGGCAATATTTTTTATAGATCTAGAAATTTTTTCTATGTTTAAGCCTTTATTTTCTAAATTTTGTTTTAATACCCTAATATTAGTCCTTAAAAATTTTTTATTTTTATTACTTGGGTCTTTTAGGATTTTACCAAAAATATTTTTAGCTATTTTAATAAGATCAGTTTTTTTAAAATCAAGAAATGGACGTATGAGTCTTGTTCCATTTTTAAGTGTTGTCATTTCCTGCATGGATGAAAGTCCCTCAACACCGCTTCCTCTTGATAATCTTATTAAAAAAGTTTCAATCTGATCATCTTGATGATGTGCAACTAAAAGGGATTTAGCATTTTTCTTTTTGCAAAATTTTCCAAGTAATTCGTATCTTATATCTCTCGCATTTTTTTGCATATTCTTTGTAATTTTTTCCTTATTTTTTAAAATTGATAGTGTTAGATTTTGTTTTTTAAGAAGTTTTTTTACACTTAAAGCTTCTTTATTAGAATTCTTTCTAAGTCCGTGATCAACAAGCGCAAAAAAAAACTTATATTTTTTTTCTACCGCAATACTTTTTGTTATTGAAACTAATGCTAAGCTATCTGGACCACCAGATACACCAACAACAAAAGAATTGTTTTTTTTATATTTTTTTAGGATTAGATTTACTTTTTGATAAATGTCGGAATAGTTATGTCTTGTTACATTTGAATTTTTTATTCTCATATTCTGCTTTTTGTAACACAGACTTGCTTGCTTTTGGATATTGTTTTTTTACTCCCTGTATCATCAAACATCCTTGATCTTTTTCACCAAGTTGAACTAATGTACTACCAAGTTTCAGTAAATTAATCGGAGCTTTTTTACTTTTAGGATAATTTTGATAACCATCCAAGTATGCTGCGGCTGCGTCTTGGTAGAGTTGTCTAACCCTAAATGTTTCTCCGTACCAATATTGTGCACTTCCTGCTAAGTCATTACTTTTGTTTTTGTCAATAAATTCTCTTAGAGCAAATTCAGCAGTTTCATAATCACCGACTTTTATAAAGCTTACTGCAAAGTCATATTGCTCTCTTGGAGATTTGTTTGGTAACAAAGATTTAGCTGGAGAAGTTTTTTCTGTTACGACTAGTCCAGCAGATTCAACCGATTGTGTTTTTTGAACTTCCTTTGTATTTTTAAGATCATCATCTGATATTCTACCAAGATTCTCCGGGAGATCGGTTCCAGGTAATTTTTTCTTTTTTGAAACTTTTTTATCTTCAGCTATATTTTCAGGATTATTTTCCAAATCACTAAACCTCATTTGGTTGTCAGTTTGCATTTTTGTTATTCTTTTAGACAACTTGTCCATTTTAAAATTAACTTCTTCAAACTTATTTGTTAAATTTTGAAATTGTGTTTCTATTTCATTCAGTTTTAAAAGATGCCGTGTTAAAATATCTTCGTTCAGACTGTTAGATGAAGAATTTGATGAAGTTGTGATTTGAGAAGATTTGTAAACAGCTTTTTCAAGTGTTTTTAGATCTTGTTTTAGTTGTTGAATTTCTGCTGAAATATTATTTGAGTTTTCTTCCTCAGCTTTAATAAAGTTTGAGATGAATAAAAATATAACTAAAAAAAAAGTTACAACTAAAAAATTGCGCTTTTTAAGAATCATTTTTCATTTTTTAAATATACAAGATGGCAAAAAAAAGACCCCTGTTTTTACAACAGGGGTCTTTATAATAAGCTTAATAAGGTTTAATTTGCTTTTACAGTAACTGATCTTCTGTTTTGAGACCAAGCAAGTGGTGAGCTAGCCGGGTTAACCGGTCTTTCTTTACCGTAACTGATTACAGATATTCTTTTTCCAGAAACACCATATGTCATCAAATAATCTTTTGCTGCATTGGCTCTTCTTTCACCTAAAGCTAAGTTGTACTCTCTTGTACCTCGCTCATCGGCATGTCCTTCAACTGTAACAGTTACATCTTTATTTTTTCTCATCCAAGTAGCCTGTTTTCTTAATGTATCTCTCGAAGCAGTAGTCAGTTTAGATTTGTTAGTTGCAAAAAATATTCTATCTGGAACACCTTTTGCTAAAAACTCAACTGTGTCTGTTCCTGTATATACATCATTCGCTGTATCTACATTTGCCTTCTTTGCTGTAGAACAAGCTGATATTAACAGCGTACTAAATAAAACTATAAAAAGGTTCTTTATGGCTTTATTAAATTTCATTATTAACTCCTAAATATATTTAAGGTAGCTGCAATATTTCAAATTTTTAGAAATCTTGCAAGTGTAAATTGTACTTGATAAATCACTACTTTGACAACAATGAGGACCAAGATGGGTCCGAAGCGTCAGTCTCAGTTTTAAGTCTTCTCTCGTTATAACCAGTAATGTCTATAGACCACAATTTTGCTGAAAAACCTTTTCCCTTACTATCAGATTTAGTCTCCCTGTAAAAAATCAATACTCTTCCATTAGGTGACCAGGAAGGAGCTTCCTGATAAAAATTTTCAGTTAAAAGTCTTTCTCCAGTACCATCAGATCGCATTACACCGATATAAAATCTTCCTTTTCTAACTTTAGTAAAAGCGATTAAATCTCCTCTTGGAGACCAAACTGGTGTTCCGTAGAGACCTGATCCATGTGTAATTCTTTTTACTTGAGTACCATCACTCCTCATAACATATATTTGTTGAAGCCCACTCCTATCAGAATTAAAAGTTATATATTTGCCGTCTGGTGAATAAGATGGTGAAGTATCAATTGAAGGATGTTTGGTAATTTGTTCAACCACTCTTGTTTCTAAATCCATGGAATAAATATCTGAGTTTCCATCTTTAGCAAAACTCATAATAATTTTTTTACCATCTGGAGAAAATCTAGGAGCAAATGTCATTCCAGGAAAGTTTCCAACGACCTCTTGTATGCCAGTTTCTATATCAAGCAGGTAAACTCTTGGCATATTTTTAAAATATGATAGGTATGTAACTAACTGGTTGGTTGGATTAAACCTTGGTGTTAGAACTAATTCATTACCAAGAGTTAAATATTTCGTGTTAAAACCATCCTGATCCATTAGGGCAAGCTTTTTTACTCTCTGGTTCTTAGGCCCTGTTTCTGAAACATATGCAATTCTAGTATCAAAATAACCAGACTCTCCAGTAAGTCTCTCGTATATTTTATCTGAAATTATATGTGCAACTCTTCTCCAGTTGTTTGGTGTAGTTGTGAATGATAAAGCAACCATTTCTTTTGCTGCAGTTAGGTCCCAAAGTCTAAATTCTACTTTTAACTTATTATTCTTTATTAATAACTTACCTGTAACAAGTGCCTGTGCTTTAATTAAACGCCAGTCCTCAAACCTTGGTTTTAAATGTGCAATATCAGGTTTTTGGACAAAAGAATCTTTCTTTAGTGGGTTAAATAATCCCGTTGATTTAAAGTTTTTTTCAATGATTTTAGAAATTTCTTCCCCTAATGTTGATGTTTCAAATGAAGGTATTTTTTCAGATTCGGTGTCTACATGTAATGGTGAAACCGCAATAGGTAATGGATCTAAATTTCCTCTTGTGATATCTACGGTAATTAAGGCGTGAGCATTATTCCAGCTTAGAATAGATAATAATAAAATAAAAATAATTTTTTTCATTTTTTTTTAACCTTTTAACATTTCAGATGGGTCAAAATTTAGTTGTAATTCTTTCCATCTTTCGTAACCAGTTGGTGGTACTTTTAAAGGCTGACAAATTCTGACAGCTCTTAAGGCACTTTCAGCTAAAATTTTATAAAAACTTTGTCCTGGGGTATTCATTCTCGCGTGATCCAAAATTTCTGATTTAAGAATTCTTCCATCTGGTTTTAATTTTAATTTTATTCTCACTAATAGATTTTCATCATAAGGCAAACCTAAAGGTACACTCCAGCACCCAAAAATTTGTGCCCTTAAAGCATCTTCTTCAGACAAAGATAATCCTTGTGCAAAGGCATTCTTTACACTGCTTTGTGTTAGCTCCTGTTTCTTTCTCTGTGTTTCAGCCTGTTCTTCTTTTGCTTTATCTATTAAAGCTGCTATCTCATTTGTATCAAATAACTCATCTTTTTCAAATTCAGATGCCTGTCTAATTTGAGGTTTTATTTCTTCAGGGTTTTGTTTTTTTTTAACTAATTCTTTAGTTTCTTTTTTGTCTTCCGGCATGGGTATTCTATCAGGTTTTTCTTTTGCTTTAGCAGCTGGTGGCGCTTGTTCTGAAACAACACGTTTTTGTTCTTCTTTGACTTCTTTTATGATCTTCCTGGCTTTAGGGGCAAAGGGAATGTAGGTTTTATCCTTTATTTCAATTAGTTCTACTGAAACTATTGGTGGTAAATCAATTGGTTCTCTCATCATAAACGGTAAAGTTAGCATTGTTAAAAAAATAATTAATGAGTGAAACAAAAATGAAAATAATAAACCTTTAGTCATAGAATTTTAATTCTTATAAGGCTCAGATATAAGAGCTACTTTTGAAAAACCTGCACCTGATAGTCTGCCCATAACTTCTAATACTCTTCCGTAGTTTATTGTTTTATCTCCTCTTACATAAATTCTAGTATCAGTTCTATTTTTTGATATTGCTAATAATTTTGGCACAACCTTCTCAAAAGTAACTTTATGTTCTTGAATAAATAATTCACCTTTTGAGTTAATTGAAATAGTAAGTGGCTCCTGATCGTCAGGTAAAGAGTCAGCAGCCGACTCTGGTAAATCAACTTGAACCCCAACTGTAAGTAGTGGTGCAGTTACCATGAATATTATTAACAGCACAAGCATTACATCTACAAATGGTGTTACGTTTATTTCGCTCATGGGTTCTTTTTTTGAGCGGTTCATTATAAAAGCCATAAAAAATTAAATTATAGATAAAAATCTTTTTGAAAAGTTGTCGACTCTTGCAAAATATCTTTGCGAGTCACTGTTAAATTTATTGTATGCAATTACAGCTGGTATTGCTGCTAGTAAACCAAGTGCAGTTGCAAATAAAGCCTCTGCAATTCCAGGAGCTACTATTGCTAAGCTGGTATTTCTAGAAATTGCTATTGATTGAAATGAATTCATAATTCCCCAAACTGTTCCGAACAATCCTATGAAAGGAGCGGTTGAACCTATAGTAGCTAGATATGTAAAATTTTTCTCAATACTTTTTAATTGATTGTCAATAGATACTTCCAATACTCTTTCAACTCTTGCACTTTGAACTGCTGCTGATTTTGATCTTGTTTTAATTACTTCATTCATTGCAGATTTAAAAATTATTGTGAGTGGATCGTCAGATTTTTGGGGTAAGTTTTTGTAAAAAGCTTCTGCAGATTTTGATTTCCAGAATTTATCTTCAAAAGATTTTGTTGAGGTATCAATTCTTCTAAACAACCTCACCTTATCAAAAATTAATGCCCATGAAAAAATTGAACTTGCAATAAGAATTAATATTACTGCTTTAACAATAAAATCTGCTCTTAAAAAAAGTTTCCAGAGAGAAAAATCTGTTGCCCCACCTAATCCAACAGCTTGAGTTGCAATTTCTTGTTCCATTGAAGTTAATTACGTATAGATTGTGTCATCAATTTGGCACAAAAAATATTAAAACATTGATTAATTATTGAATTGGGAGTGGCAATCTCTAAAATACCTAGCTATCAAAATTGCATCAGCTTTATTTACATCTTTTTTCTTTGTAAGTCTTGAGGATATGTACGGATACATTTCAATAACTTTTGTCCTACTTGCGTCTTTTGACGAGTTAATTAGTTCAAAATGTTTTTTCCATTTTGCTGGTCTAACATAGAAAATTGAAAGCCCCAAAGCTGCACAAATACCTTTTATAGATCCAAAGGTTTGACCAAAATTAAACATGCTGGTGACCCCTTGCCCTGGCATAGCACTTACTTGCTCAACTATTACAAAAGTGTTTTCTTTTTTTAAGACATGTTTGTTTATAATGTTCACTAACTGGGCACTATTTAACTGATTTTTATTTTTTTTACCTTCTGACATTATTGGCATGTCAAAAATATCATAAATTTTGAGGTCATCTAAAATTGCAATTCCGCCACTTAATCCAGGATCAATTCCAATAATTCTCATTATCTATACAAGCTGTGCAGGTTTACAATTATGAAAAACTTTTTGAATATCGTCGTCCTCATGTAATTGTTCAAGCATATTTTCAAAGTCTGTTGATTCTTCTTTAGATATATCAATAAAGTTGTTTGGTCTCCACTCTATTCCAGAATAGATTAAACTTTTAACAGATTTTATTATTGTATTTTTTACCTTATAGAAATCATCTTTTTTTGTAATTATTTCATGATAATTCTCTAAGGTCAGACAATCATTTGATCCAGCATTTATAGCAAGTTCGAGAGCTTCTTCATCTGAAATATTTTGTTTTGTAAATTGAATAACGCCACAATTATAAAAATAGTGTGTAG
>CACFQM010000010.1 GCA_902568425.1 uncultured Pelagibacteraceae bacterium
TGTCTGTAAGAACTGGAATTCCAAATTCTTTTTTAATTTTGTCAAAAACAGGTAAAGATTTTTCTAATCCTGCTCCCCTCTTACCATTTAAACTTGTTCTGTTAGCTTTATCAAAAGATGTTTTATAGATAAGTCCAATGCCTAACTTTTCAGTAATTTTTTTTAAATCATTTGCAATCGTTAAGGCGTGTTTTTCGTTTTCAAGCTGGCAGGGACCGGCAATAAGAGTGAAAGGACCTTTGTTTGAAATGTTTAATTTTCCACACTTTACAGTTTTATCCATTAATTTATTCTCCTTCTTAGATTGGCTGCCTTAATAAATGATGAGAACAACGGGTGTGGAGTGAAAGGTCTTGATTTGAATTCAGGATGGAACTGTACCCCTACAAACCATGGATGATTATTTAATTCAATTATTTCGGGTAAAGTACCATCTGGTGATAAAGCAGAAAAAATAAGTCCTTTTTTCTCAAAATCTTTTTTGTATTTTATATTTACTTCATATCTATGTCTGTGTCTTTCTTTAATTCTTTTTTCTGAGTAAATTTTTGAAATTAAAGAATTATTTTTAATTATTGCATCGTATAAACCTAATCTCATAGTTCCACCTAAATCTTTTTCACTACCTTTGAAAATTTTTTTTCCTTTTTGCCATTCTTCGATCAGACCAACAACTGGCGTACAATTATTTCCAAATTCGCTACTAGATGCATTCTTAATATTCAACATGTTTCTAGCAGCCTCGATAACAGCCATTTGCATTCCAAAACAAATTCCAAAGAAAGGTATATTATTCAATCTTGCGTATTTTATGGCAGCAATTTTACCTTCCGTGCCTCTTTTTCCAAAACCGCCTGGTATTAAAACTCCAGATATATTCTTAAGTAAAGGCTTAATTTTTTTCGGGTCTAGATGTTCAGAGTCAATTCTTTCCAGTTTTACTCTAACATTATTAGAAATACCTCCGTGGATTAGGGCTTCGTCTAAAGATTTATAAGCATCTTTAAGGTTTATATACTTTCCTATAATTCCAATATTTACATCAGTTTTTGGGTTCAAAACTTTTGAGGTTATATTTTTCCATCTTGATAAATTAGGTTTCTTTTTATTTTTAATATTAAAATATGAAAGAACTCTTTCATCTAATTTTTCTTTATGAAAGCTAATTGGAGCCTCATAAATAGTTTTTACGTCAACTGTTTCAATAACATTTGCTATCGGAACATTACAAAACAATGATATTTTTTTTCTTTCTATTTTCGGAATCTCTCTTTCGGATCTACAAATAATTATATCGGGTTGAATACCTAAGCTTCTTAGTTCTTTAACCGAATGTTGTGTTGGTTTTGTTTTTAATTCTCCAGAAGCTTTTAAATACGGTACCAAAGTAAGGTGTATAAACAGACTATTTTTTTTTCCTGTATCATTTGAAAATTGTCTAATAGCTTCTAAGAACGGTAAACTCTCTATGTCCCCTACTGTTCCGCCAATTTCACAAATTATAAAGTCTTCATTTTTTACGTTATGAGAAATAAATTTTTTGATACGGTCAGTTACATGAGGTACGACCTGAACTGTTCCACCCAAATAATCTCCTCTTCTTTCTTTTTTGATTATATCGCTATAAATTCCACCTGTAGTAATATTGTCAGATTTTGTTGCTGGTATTCCAGTGAATCTTTCGTAATGTCCTATATCTAAATCTGTTTCTGCTCCATCATCTGTTACAAAAACCTCTCCGTGTTGAAAAGGATTCATGGTTCCAGGGTCTACGTTTAAATAAGGATCTAATTTTCTTACTCTTACTTTAAAACCTCTTAATTGAAGTAGCGACGCTAAAGAAGCGGAAGAGAGACCTTTGCCTAGTGAGGAGACCACGCCGCCGGTGACAAATACATATCGCGCCATGGAAGATTACTATATGGGATTTTTTTAAAAAAATAAAGTTTATTTTTGGCTGTCTGGGATTTTGGGTAAATCAGAATCTTTTTCTTGCTCTAATCTCTCAATTACTGACTTTTTTTCCTCTATGTCACCCCTTGATAATACCACTAGGGATATACTGGAAATAATAAATAAAGTAGCGATTATCGCTGTAGATTTAGTTAGAAAATTTCCAACTGTTCTTGTTGAAGCAAAATTGTCTTGCGATAAGCCAAGACCGAGAGCTCCACCTTCAGATCTTTGTAGTAACACTAGTATAATAAGAATAACTGCTAGAATTACATTGACTGAAATAATGATAGTTTCCATAGAGCTTATTTATAGAAATTTTTTATTATATCAATAAATTTTTTCGATGATTTTGATGCTCCACCAATTAAAAAGCCATCTAAATGTTTAATTTTTTTAAATTTATGTATACTTTTGCTGTCAACAGATCCTCCATAAAGTATTCTAAAATTATGTTTTTTGTTATAATTCATTTTTAAAAAATTTTTCAAGTTTATAATAATGTTACTTAATTCATTTTCTGATGGTAATTTACCCGACCCTATTGACCAAATAGGTTCGTATGCTATCAGTATTTTTTTAAAATCATATTTTTTGTTTAAAGATTTTTTAATTTGATTTTTAAGAACATTTAGAGTTAATTTTTTTCTTTTCTCATATTTGTTTTCACCTATACAGAAGATAATATTTAAATTATTTTTTACAGAGGCTAAAACCTTTTCTTTGAGAATATGATTATTTTCACCAGCTTCTCGATTTTCTGAGTGACCAATTATGACGTGCTTAACTCCTAGTTTTTTAATCATGTAAGGACTTACGAAACCAGTGTGAGAACCGTAGTTATTTTTATGAAAACAATTCTGAGCACTTATTGAAATTTTTTTATTTTTGAAGGACTTGGCAAAGTTTTCTAGCAAAGTGTAAGGTGGTGATATAATGACTTTATAATTTTTAGATCTTGCTTTATCTTTTTTAACATAGTTGTTAATTCTATCTAAAATTTTGATAGAACCAGGAATTCCAAACATTTTCCAATTTCCAATAAAATATTTCATCACATTGCCTTATTTAAACACTTTATATATAGATTTTTTAAACTAATTAATTTAAATTTCATAAATTAAAATTATGCTGTCATCAATAAGAAAGTTTTCAACGTCATTCATGGGAAAAATCGTCATAGCTCTCATAGCTATTGCTTTTATTGTTGGATTTGGGATGAGCGGTAGTTTTTCTGGTAAACAAAATATAGTAGCAGAAATAAATGATGAAAAAATCTCAACACAAGAATTCGTTAATTATCTTCGTACAGTAAACATAACTTATGAAGAGATGGAAAAAGTAGGTAAATTGAATTTATTAGAGAGAGTTTTGACAAACTATATAAGCGAGAAAATTGTTGCTATTGAAAGCAACAAAATGGGATTTCAACTTAGTGACAGATCATTATTCAGAAAACTTGCGAATGATAAAAAATTTCAAAAAGATGGGGAATTTTCTGAAACTAGATATGAAAAGTTTATTTTAACAAATGGATTAACAAAACCGTTTTATGAAAGTCTGCTTAAAGAAAACGAAATTAAAAGTCAGCTTTTAAACTTCTATTCCGGAGGATTAAATTTACCGAGATTTATTATTGACGATCTTTACAAAGAAGAAAATAGATCCCTTGAGATAGAATTTGTGAGTCTTACAAAAATTTATGAAAAAAAAATAGTCAAAGAGAAGGAAATAGCAAGTTTCTTTGAGAAAAATAAAGACTCCTTCGAGGAAACTCGTAAAAAGTTTAGGTATTTAACTTTATCACCGGAGGTTTTGGTGGGAGATAAACTTATAAATGAAAATTATTTTAAAAAAATCGATATTATTGAAAATGCAATATTAGATGGTGAAGGTTTTGATCAACTTACTTCGGAATATAAATCGAATATAAAAAATACTCCTTTTATTAATCAAGATGGTTTGAAAAGTGACGGAAATCTTTTTAAAGATTTAAATAAGGAGGCCTTAAATGAAATATTCAAAATTTCTGATTTGGATACGCCAGTTTTTATAAACCAAAATAATATTTTTTATATTGCTGAATTAAAAGAAAGTAAAAAAGAAATTTTAAATTTGGAAAGCGTAGGATTAAAAGAAAAAATTATTAATCAGATAAAATTAATTGATCAAATTGAAAAAATCAGCAAGCTTATTAATGATATAGAGGAAAATACATTTAAAAAAGACGATTTTACCGATTTTGCAAATAAAAATAATGCACAAATTAAAAATTTAACTTTAAAGAATATTGATGATACATCAAAATTTAATAGTAAATCTTTAAAAAGAATTTTTGAATTGAAGTCAGGATCGATTTTTGTTTTGCCAGATGAAAATGAAAATTACTTAATGACAATTATAAATGAAAAAATTCCTAAAATTGATCTAAACTCTAAAAGTTATAAAAATTACCAAAATAAAGCAAAAGAACTATATGTAGCTAAAATATACAAATCTTATGATAGTTATATTAATCAAAAGTATAAGATAGATATAAAAAAAAATGTCCTAAAAAGAATTGAGAACTCATTTTAATGAAACTCAGTACGGATTTAGAAAGATTTAAAAGATTACACAAAAAAAAATTTAACCAAACTATTCATTTTTCTTTAAGGTGTAATAATTACAAATTTATTGAAAACTTATATAAATTTATTCTAGTAAAAAAAAATAGTTTCATATTTGAGTCTGTTGAAAAAGGTAAAGTTAGAGGAAGGTATACAATAATTGGGTTTAACCCTGATAAGATCATAAATATAAAGAATAATAAGATTATTGAGGACAATTTTAATAAAAAGAAAATAATAAAACAAAACATTTTAGACTATCTAAACAAACTTTTTAAAAATTTTAAGGTAAAATCTCCGAAAGAACTTCCTAGAATGTCATCGATGTTGGTTGGATATTTTTCATATGATATTATTCGTTTAATTGAAAAAATTCCTAACAGTTGTAGTGACGATATAAACATTCCCGATATAAGATTAATGAGACCAAAAAATTTAATTATTTACGATAATTTTAAGAGTAAAATTTTTTTCATAGAAAATATATTTGAAGATCAAAAAATTGAGGATTATCAAACAGAATATAATAAAATTGGAAATAATCTAAAAGAATTAAGTCATTACGGAAACATTCCCCTGCCTACAAATTTTTACAGACCAGCAAAAAAAATTAATATTAAATCGAACATAACAAAATCAAGATTCAAAAAAATTGTTAGAAAAGCGAAAACTTACATTAGTAAGGGTGATATTTTCCAAGTTGTTTTAAGTCAGAGATTTAAGGCAAATATAAATAAACCACCGCTTGAAATTTATAATAGTTTAAGAAAGTTAAATCCATCTCCATTTATGTTTTATTTTAATTATGATGATTTTCAAATTTTAGGTAGTAGCCCAGAAATTTTAGTGAGATTAGTAGATGGTGAGGTCACAATAAGGCCAATTGCAGGTACTAGACCTAGGGGTAAAAATAGTAAAGATGATAAAAGATTAACAAATGAGTTGTTAAATGACCCAAAAGAATTATCTGAACATTTAATGCTTCTTGATCTTGGTAGAAATGATGTTGGAAAAGTCTCCAAAGCAAATTCTGTAAAAGTTACAGAAAAATTTAAAGTGGAAAAATATTCTCATGTTATGCATATTGTTTCAAATGTTATTGGTAAACAAAAAAATAAATTGTCCCTTTTTGAAACATTTTTATCTGGATTTCCTGCTGGAACTGTAAGTGGGGCTCCAAAAATAAGAGCAATGGAAATTATTGACGAATTAGAAATGTCTAAAAGAAAACTTTATGCTGGTGGTATTGGGTATTTTACGGCAAATCAAGAATTTGATACTTGTATTGCTTTAAGAACAGCTTTAATCAAGAATAAAAAAATATATGTTCAAGCAGGCGCAGGGGTTGTTGCAGATAGTAAGCCAGAAAATGAATACAAGGAAACTGTTAACAAAGCAAAAGCCCTGCTGCAATCAATACGTTAGATGAAAATATTATTAATAGATAACTACGATAGTTTTACCTATAACCTTTATCATTATTTGGAGGCTCTAAGATGTAAGGTAGATGTAGTAAGAAATGATAAAATCACATCAAAGGAAATAATTAAAAAAAAATATAAAAAAATTGTGATATCTCCAGGTCCAGGAAATCCAAATCAGGCTGGGAACTGTTTAAAAATTGTAAAAGATTTATTTAAAAAAATACCTATTCTAGGAGTTTGTCTTGGTCATCAGATCATTGGACAAGTCTCTGGTGCTAAAATTATAAGAGCTAAAAAACTTATGCACGGTAAAACTAGCAAAATTTCACATAATAAAATGGGGATTTTTAAAGGTGTAAAGAATAATATTGTTGGAACAAGGTATCATAGTCTCATAATTGATAAAAAAACATTGGGCAAAGATTTTATAGTTACTGCAAAAACAAAAGATAATGTGATTATGGGAATTATGCACAAAAATTACAATGTTCACGGCGTACAATTTCATCCTGAAAGTATAAGTACAAAAGAAGGAATGAAATTAATAAAAAACTTTTTAAAATATTAATATAATGGATGAAATTTTAAAAAAACTTGAAAATAAACAGAATCTTTCTTTTGAGGAGAGTAAACGGGCTTTTGAAAATATGATGTCTGGAAGATTAAAAGATAATCAAATTCATGACTTTTTAACTTTTTCATCTGCAAAAGGTGAAACATCTAGCGAAATTGCCGGTGGTGTTTATGTTTTACGCGATAAGGCTACTAAAGTTAATGTTCCAGATGATACGGTCGATACTTGCGGTACTGGAGGTGACGGAAAAAATACTTTAAATATATCCACTGCAGCAGCACTTTTACTATCGAGTTTTGGTGTGAAAGTAGCAAAGCACGGAAATAAATCTGTTTCATCAAAGTGTGGATCTGCTGATGTTCTTGAAAAATTAGGGATAAGTATATCTCTTAGTGCTAAAGAAGTAGAAGAAAGTATAAAGAATTATAATTTTGGATTTATGTTTGCTCCCGGTTATCACTCTGCAATGAAATTTGTAGGCCAAGTAAGAAAAAAAATTGGAAAAAGAACTATATTTAATTTAATTGGACCTTTAAGTAGCCCTGCTAAAGTAAAAAGACAAGTAGTAGGTGTTTTTGATAAAAAGTTACTTAAAATTTTTGCTGAAGCTTTAAAAAACCTTAAATTAAAGAAAGCCCTAATAGTTAATAGCGAAGATGGTCTAGATGAAATTTCTCCATACTCTAAGACAAATGTAGTTGAATTAGAGGGTGAAAGCATAAAAGAATTTATTTTGGATCCAAAAGAAATGGGAATAAATGCAAATAATTTTAATAATATTATTGGTAAAGAACCTGATTATAATGCTGAAAAAATAAAAGAAGTTTTTCAAGGAAAAGATAATGATTTTTCAATTGCTATATGTTTAAATGCTGCGGCAGGTTTAATTGTATCTGATAAAATTAAATCTTTTAAGGAAGGGTACGAGCAATTAAGAAAGCATGTACTTTCAGGAAAAGTAGAAAATCATCTATCAAAATTGATTAAATGAGCAACATATTGGATAAAATAATTACAGATAAGAAAAATAGTGTTGAGAGTTATAAAAAATCTTATCCTTTAGAGAAAATAAAAAAAAATATATCTGAATTTAATAATTATATTTCTTTCAAAGATAAATTAACAAAAAATAAAATTAACGTAATTGCGGAGATAAAGAAAGCTAGCCCGTCTGCTGGTATTATAGTAGAAAATTATAATCCTAAAGAAATAGCAAGAAAATATTTAAAATCTGGTGCTTCATGCCTTTCTATATTAACAGAGGAAAATTATTTTAAGGGCAAATTAGAACATGTTGAAGAAGTAAAAAAAGAGGTAAAGTTACCTATTTTATGTAAAGATTTTTTTGTTGACCCCTATCAAGTTTATCTTGCTAAAAGTTTTGGTGCAGATGCTATATTAATAATTTTAGCTGCTATTGATGAAAAAACCTCAAAAGATATTTTCAGTGTTGCTGAAGAATTAAATATTAGTACAATTGTTGAGGTTCATACTCAGGAAGAGGCAAAAAAAGCTCTTTACTTTAAGAATTCAATAATTGGCATAAACAACAGAAATCTTAAAACACTAGAAACAGATTTAAAAACTACTTATGACCTGCATAAGGATTTAGCTGAACATGAAGGGCCTATAATTTGTGAAAGTGGTATTAAGTCGGAGAAAGAAGTTGAAGAAATAGTAAAAAAAACGAAAATAAATAATTTTTTAATTGGTGAATCACTTTTAAAAAATATAAACGAAAACACCTCACTATTAGAAAAAATCGTTCAAATAAGCCCATAATATAGGGTTAATTTGGCATTGATATTAAAGTAGAACTTTTGTAGAACATAAATGTACAGGATTTGTTCTATGCTTACAAAAAAACAAAAAAACTTATTACTTTTTATTAATAAGAAAATCAGGTCGACTGGAGTTTCTCCTTCATATGAGGAGATGAAAAACTCACTCAACCTTAAGTCGAAATCAGGAATTCATCGACTTATATCAGCCCTAGAGGAAAGAGGATTTATAAAAAGATTAGCACATAAAGCTCGTGCTCTTGAGGTTGTTAAGCTTCCCGAAAACGCTAGCGCCCACGATTTATTCAACAGCTTTACTCCAAGCGTAATTAAAGGTGGCTTAGATAAAAACTCAGCAAAATCTAGTAAGATCTCAGTGTTAGGTTCAATTGCTGCAGGTACACCGATTGAAGCCATACAACAAGAAGTTGATAAAGTAAATTTACCAGCTGACTTCAATAAAAATGATGATCACTTTGGATTGAAAGTTAAAGGTGACTCTATGATTGAAGCAGGTATTAACGATGGAGATACAGTCATTATTAAAAAAAGCTCAAACGCAGATAACGGACAAATTGCGGTTGTTTTGATTGATAATGAAGAAGCTACATTAAAAAGAATTAGAAAAAAAGGTAATACAATTGCATTGGAAAGTGCCAACAAAAAATATGGTACAAAGATATACGCAGCAAAAAGAATTAAGATTCAAGGAAAATTGGTTTCTTTGTATAGAAACTTCAATTAAAATAGTTTAATTTCAATTAATGGCTTTTATTTGTAGGTTTGCACCCTCACCCACAGGACCTTTACACATTGGTGGTGTTAGAACAGCTTTATTTAATTGGTTGTTGGCAAAGAAAAATAAAGGGAAATTTTATCTAAGAATAGAAGATACAGATAAAGAAAGATCTAAAGATGAGTTTAAAAAACAAATAATTGAATCTTTGTCATGGGTTGGAATAAAACATGACGATAAAGAATTTATTCAATCAAAAAATATTAATAAACATAAAGAAATTGCTGAGGAACTATTAAAAAAAGGTTTTGCTTATAAATGTTATTGTTCTGAGGAAGAAATTAAAGAACAAAAAGCAAAATGTAAAAAGCAGGGCATCCCATATGTTTATAATAGGAAATGGAGGGACCATAAAGATCTTAAAATACCCAAAGATATAAAACCAGTTATTAGGTTTAAAAGTAAAACTTCAGGAAACACTATAATTAAAGATTTGGTTCAAGGTGATATTAATGTTTCAAATTCGATTATTGAGGATTTTGTTATATTAAGACAAGACGGATCTCCGACATATCAGTTATCCGCAACAGTTGATGATCATTCAATGAAAATTTCTCATGTTATTAGAGGAGATGATCATAAGATTAATACGTTTAAACAAAAACAGATTTATGAAGCGATGAAATGGGATATTCCTCAATTTGCACACATACCTTTAATTCACAGTGAAAAAGGATCTAAGCTTTCAAAAAGGGATAAATCCTCAACTATTGATGATTACGTCAAAATTGGAGTTTTACCTGATGCACTTAGAAATTACTTACTACGATTAGGTTGGGCATATAAAGATAAAGAAATTTTTTCTTTAGATGAAAGCATAAAGCTTTTTGACTTGAATGGAGTGGGAAAATCCCCTTCAAAACTTGATATGTCTAGAATACTATCTTTAAACGAGCATTATATTAAAAACATGGATGAAAAAATCCTTTTTGGTTTTTTAAAAAAATATGCACAAAATTATAAAAAATCCATTAGTTCATCTAAAGAGGAAACAATTATAAAATCTTTAAACTTTTTAAAAAATAAGGCAAAAACCCTTGATGATATCTACCAGAATTCACAATATATATTAAATGAGGATATTAAGATCGCAGCAGAAGATATTAAGCTTATAGATGCAAATTCAAAAAAAATTATAGATGAGTTTCTCGGTGAGTTCAAAAATATGAGTTCTCCCAATAAAGAAGATCTTGAAAAATTAGTTAATAGCTTAATTAACAAACACAAAACCAATTTCAAAGGAATTGGTCAGCCACTTAGAATTGCTCTTGTAGGTTCTAGATTTGGTCCTGGTATTTATAATGTCATCCTTTCTCTTACAAAAGATGAAGTAGTAAAAAGAATTTCAAAAATTAATTAAATTCTTTTCATTAATTAAACTTGACGATCCTTAATCTTACCTTTATAAAAAGAACAAATCAAGAACATTTATGAAGCTTAAATTACCTTTTTATATTCACAAAGTTGGCGCTGGTTTCCCCTCGCCTGCAACAGATTATATCGAAGACGATGTAGATTTAAACACACATCTAATAAAAAATGCGCCAGCAACATTCATAATAAGAGTGCAAGGTAAGTCTATGACTAATGTCGGTATCTATGATGGAGATTTGTTAATTGTTGATAGAAGTATTAATCCAAAAAATTCGTCAACAGTGATAGCAAATGTAAATGAAGAGCTAGTGGTAAAAACTTTCATAAAAGGAAAAAATAATAATTATTTAGCTTCTGGTCCTAATAAAATCGAATTAAGTGAAAATCCTAACGTAATAATTTGGGGAGTAGTTACTTATGTCATCCATAAATTACAATAAAAAGAAAATTGCTCTTGTAGACTGTAATTCCTTTTACGTCTCTTGCGAAAGATTATTTAATCCAAAAATACAAAATAAACCTGTTGTAGTTTTATCAAATAATGATGGATGTGTAATTTCAAGATCTAATGAAGCAAAAGCTTTAGGGATAAGAATGGGAGAACCATATTTTAAAGTAAAAGAATTAATCAAAAGAAATAATGTTCATATTTTTTCTTCGAATTATGCATTATATGGTGATCTATCAAGGCGAGTAATGAAAGTTTTAAAAACCTTTTCAACTAATGTTGAAATTTATTCTATTGATGAAGCATTTATAGATCTATCTTTTTTAAAAGAAGAAGATGTCGAGAATTACGGAAAAGAGATAAGAAAAAAAGTTTTAAAATGGACTGGAATACCAACGAGCGTTGGGATTTCAACAACAAAGACGCTTAGTAAAGTAGCAAACCATATTGCTAAAAAGGAAAGAACTGGTGTTATGTACTTAAACAAAAATATTGATGAAAGATTAAAAAAATTTCCTATTCAAGATGTTTGGGGTGTGGGCAGACAATTGTCGAAGCTATATATAAAAAATGGTATAGAAAATGCTTATCAATTAAAATCTGTTTCAAATACCTGGGTAAAAAAAAGCACAAATGTGCTTGGGTCAAGAACAGCAATGGAATTACGAGGTGTAACTTGTATTGGATTAGAACTTCATGAAGAGAAAAGAAAAAATTGTTGTGTATCAAGATCTTTTGGGGAAAGAATAACGGACTTACAAAAATTAGAAGAAGCTGTATCAACTTACTGCTTAAACGCTGCTGAAAAAATAAGAGGTGATAATCAAATATGTAGAGGGTTAACGGTATTTATTAGGACTAGTCCTTTTAATAAAAATAGAAAATATTACTCAAATTCACAAACTATTGAACTGCCTATTGCTACAAACAATAGTATTGAACTTGTTAAATACGCAAGAAAGATTTTAAAAGGCATGTATAAGCCTGGATATCATTATCAAAAAGCTGGGATTATTTTATCAAAACTAAAAGATGCAGATAAAAATGAAGTAAATCTATTAACACCACTTATAGATGATAGATCAAAAACATTAATGAAGGCTATTGATCATACAAATAATAAATATGGTAGACATGCAATAACAATAGCTAGTGCAGGAATACACAAAGGCTGGAAAATGAGAAGAGAACATTCATCAAAAATAGATACAGCATCCTTTAATTTTTTACCTAAAGTAAGTGCGTCATAAATATAATAAATCTTGGTTGAAAAAAGGGTAAGAGATTGATTATAAAAACCCATGGATAAAAACATCTATGTGATACATGAAAACGATGAATGGCTTGTTCCATTAAGGGAAAGTTTTAAAAAGATTAAAGCTCCATTTAAAGAGTGGCACATGGACAAAGAAAGCTTCGACTTTAAAAAATCTCCACCTAATGGAATTTTTTATAACAGAATGAGTGCAAGTGCACATTCACGAGGCCACAGATATGCGCCGGAAAATACAAAAGACGTACTTAGTTGGTTAGAAAAAGATAAAAAAAGAATTGTGAACAATTCAAGAGCTTTAGAACTAGAAATAAGTAAACAAAAACAATATGAGGAATTAAAAAAATTTAATATAAATTTTCCGGAAACTTATTATGCTAAAAACAAAAATGAGATCTTAGAAAAATCAAAAAATTTTAAAAAACCATTTATTACAAAACACAATAGAGGTGGGAGAGGTCTAGGAGTAAAATATTTTAAAAATACAGGTGAACTCGAAAAATATATTAATGGAGATTTTGAGGACTCAATTGATGGAATTACTTTATTACAAGAATATATTGAGTCTGATCCGAAAATAATTACAAGAGTGGAGTTTGTAAATGGAAAGTTTTTATATGCTGTACAAGTTGATGCTAGTGATGGTTTTGAGCTATGCCCTGCTGATGCCTGTAATGTCGAAGAAAAGTTTTGTCCAACAAATCCAGATGGAAATAAGTTTATGATAGTAAAAGATTATAAAAATCTAGAACTTAAAAAATATGAAGATTTGCTTAAATCAAATGGTATTGAGATAGCAGGAATTGAATATATTAAAGGTAAAGATGGAAAACATTATACTTATGATATCAATACAAACACAAATTATAATTCAATTGCAGAGAGAAAGAGTAATTTAAAAGGAATGGATTCTATTGCATCATTTCTTTATAATGAATTAAGAAAGTAATTTAAGGGGTGTCTATCAAGACTGAGATTATACCCTAGAACCTGACCGGTAATTCAGTGAGGGATAAATGGAAAAAACATTTTTTTTACAGCAAAGTTCAGCATTAACAATATTAATTTTATCAAGCTTCCTATTTGCATTTATCGGAATTTTTTACTCAAGAAAATATAGAGGATCATCTAACTATTTAACAGCAGGGCGAAAAATTGGAACTTTGTCATTAACAACAAGTCTTGTAGCTTCAGCGTTAGGTGCGTGGATTTTATTCGGGCCTGCATCTGCAGCGACTTGGGGAGGCATAGGAGCTGTAATAGGTTACGCATTAGGAACAGCCTTTCCAATGATTGCATTAATTTTTCTTGGAAAAAAAATACGAAAAGCCTTCCCTAAAGGTATTACTTTTACCCAATATATTTTTTATAAAATTGGTAAAAAACTATTTAAATTTATAATTGTTCTAAGTATTTTTTATATGTTTATCTTTTTATGTGCTGAGATTACAGCCGTAGCAATATTAATAAATTATATTTCTAGCACACCTTTGTGGTTATCAGCCTCTTTAGTAATTATATCAACATTAATTTATACTCTCTACGGAGGTTTAAGAGCTTCTATTATAACAGATAATCTTCAGTTTTTTATAGTAGTAGCTTTATTGCTTATTTGTTTATTTAATATTTTAAGTTCAGACTTGATAGCTTCGAAAGAATTATCCAGTAGTTCTTTGAATTTATTAAGTGGTAATTATATCCCAAATTATACTTCTGGAATAACTTTTTTTATAGCCGTAGCGGCAACTAATCTTTTCCATCAAGGAAATTGGCAAAGAGTTTTTGCAGCAAAAGATTATAATGTTTTAAAAAGAAGTCTTAAATTTTCATTTATTATAATTATACCAACAGTTTTTATTATGGGTATAACTGGAATATTTGCGATTTCTCTAGATAATAAAATTAATCCAGACCTTGCTTTTTTTTCTTTATTACTAAAAGAAAACTCAGAAATTATTGCAGTAGCAGTGATTATTTTGGCAATATCGCTCACAATAAGTACACTTGATACATTAATAAATGGTATCTCAAGTTTAATAATTGTTGATGGAAAAAAGATAAGTAAAAATATAAATTCATCAAATTTTATAATAATTATTCTTTCAATTATTGCTCTATTTGTTGCTTCAAAGGGATTTAGTATTTTATATTTATTTTTATTAGCAGATCTTTTATGTTGTGCTGCTGTCTTTCCAGTATTTTATTGTTTCTTTAAAAAGAAAATTATTGAATCGGATTTAATATTATCAATTGTTATAGGATTAGTTTTAGGCTTATTATTTTTTCCAAATACTAGTTTTACAAACAGTATGTTAGTAGGCGGGCTTATAAATAATGAGTTTTTTCCTGTAATAATAAAAAATTACTTGTTATTTTGGTCTTTCTTGATAGCTACAATAGCTCCTGCAGTTACAGTATTGTTTAAATATAATCCTTCAAAATAGACGACGCAATTTCAGATGATTTGTCTGTTTTAAAATTGCTTATAATAGACTGTGTCTTATTTAATTGATTTTCTAAAGCAGTTTTATCATTCATTAATTTATCAACAGAATTATAAATATCTTTAGCATTACATTTAGATTGTAATAATTCAGGAATTACTTCTTCTCCTGCTGCAATATTAATAATATTAGCAAATTTTACCTTAACTAGCATTTTAACAATAAAAAAATTAATTGTTCCCATCTTATAAATAATAATTGAAGGAATTTTTGAATTACAAATCTCTAAAGAAATTGTTCCTGATTTAGCTACAGCAAATACTGATGATTTTAATATATGTGATTTAATTTTTTCGTCAGCTATAGCACCACAGTTTTTTAATCCTTCGTCTAAAAGTTGTTTTTGAAGTAACTGAACGTGTTCTTGAGTAGAATGAAATACAAAAAAAAGATCCTTATATTTCATATTCATTTTTTTTATAAATTCAAATAAAATTGGAGTTAAAATATTTATTTCGGATATCCTGCTGCCAGGAAATATTGAAAATATCTTTTTATTTTCTTTTATAATTTGACTTATATCAACTTTACTTTTTTCTTCATCTTCCAATAACGGATGACCAACAAAAGTTGATTTTATTTGCTCTTTATCAAAATATTTTTTTTCAAATGGAAATAATAATAAAACATGATCAAGAAATAACTTAAGTTGTTTAACCCTGTGTTCTCTCCATACCCAAACTTGTGGGGCAACAAAATGAATTGTTTTTATATTCGGATCTTTTTTTTTAACTTCTTTAGCTACTCGAAGTGTAAAGTCTGGACTATCAACGGAGAAAAGAATGTCTGGCTTAAATTTAAGGATTTCATTAACAGTTTCATTTATTTTTCTCTTAATTTTAAAAAGATTGAGAAAAACTTTAGTAAATCCTAAATAAGTAATTTCTTTTAAGTCATAAAGTGACTTTATACCAAGACCTTTCAAATACTCACCACCAACACTTAAATATTGAATATCTGATCTTGTGCTTTTAAATTTAGAAATAACTTTTGAAGCTAATTTATCTCCAGATGGTTCACCAGTTAGAATAAATATTTTTTTCATCCCCAAATTTTGTTTAACACTTCTTCTCTTTGACATCCTTTTTTGTACATCAGATACCTTATGAAATTCTTTTCATAATAATCTTGATGGTATGTCTCTGCCATATAAAATTCCTTGAAACTTTTAACGTATGTAACAACATTCCTATTAAACCTTTTTTCAATATTTTTAATTGAAGTCTCTATAATTTTCTTTTGATCATTATTTTCATAAAAAACTACTGACTTGTAACTTTCGCCTTTATCACAAAATTGACCGTTAGCATCAAAAGGATCAATATTAATCCAAAAAACTTCTAAAAGTTTTTCAAAGTTCGTAATAGTAGAATCGTATGAAATCTCTAATGTTTCATAGTGACCAGTATTATTCTTAACAACATCTTTGTATTTAGGGTTTTTTACATGCCCGCCAGAGTATCCTGAGATAGTTTCGATAACTCCTTTAACTTTATCAAAGGACTCTTCCATACACCAAAAGCACCCTCCAGCAAAATAAACTTTTTTAATATTTGAAGCATATAAATTTGTTGAAAAAATTATGAAGAATAATGTTAAGAATATTTTTTTCATTTATACATTCTCCATAGCTCTCCGTTATCTGACAACATGTATAGTTCGCCGGTTTCCTTCTGTATCTTGATATCTCTAATTCTTCCAATATTTCCTTTAAAAATTATTTGTTCACTTATAAATTTATTATCTTTGAATTGTATTTTTCTTAATGACTGATCTTTGAGCGAAGTAATTAAAGCATCTCCATTCCATTCTTTAAATTCATCACCTTTATATATAGTCATCGCACTAACGGCTATTGAGGGGACCCAATATTTTATCGCTTTAGTAAAACCCGGTTTCCATTTAGGTCCAATTTTTGTTCCAGAATAATTTGTTCCACCCCAACCTAATATTTTCCAACCATAATTTTCTCCGTGATTAGCAGTACCAAACCAATCACCTCCTTTTGCTCCATGATTTGTCATATAAATTTTATTGTCAAAAGGAGATAGTGCCATTCCTTGAGGATTTCTTATTCCAATTTGATAAATTTCAGGTAACCAGTTTTCTTTACCTTTGAACTTAGGATTATCTTTGGGTATAGATCCATCCAAATTAATTCTTATAATACTTCCAGGATGTTTTGAGGCATCTTGTGCGATCATACCTTTGCCCCTTTCACCAGCAGAAATATATAAATGATTATTTTTTTTAACTATTCTTGAACCAAAGTGATATCCAGAATCTATAGGTGGATCAGCTCTAAAAATATTTTTAAATTGAATATTGTTCATATCAAATTTGCCTTTTGCGACAGAAGTACTTGTTTTCCAACCATCTCTTTTTTCAGAGTATGATAAATATACATTTTTATCATCGTAGAGCACATCAAGTAGACCTCCTTGACCATCCTCAAGAACAGATAAGTTATGTTTAATTTCAGAAATGGATTTATTTTTAAGGTCTAAATGAAATAATTTTCCTTTTTTTTCCGTAAAAAGAAGACTGTCTTTATTTATGAAAGATAAACTCCAAGGTTTATTCATGCCCTCGACAATCTTTTCTAATTTAGCTTCAAATCCAAATAAGTTTGCAATACTTAAAAAATATATTATTAAGATTATTTTTTTCATTTCGCTATAAGAAACATTTTGTTTTTATTTGCAAAATTAATACATTTTTTTTTCTCAAGTAAAACATTACTTTTACTTTTAAGAACAATTCCTTTTAAACCAACGGATTTACATTGAATAAATGTTTTGTATCCAACGGTTGGCAAATCTACTCTTAGATCTTGTTTCTTTTTAGGAAACTTAACAAGAACTCCTTTATTTTTAATCTTAAATTTTTTACATTTTCTTAACATCGCTTTTGTGCCACCTCTTCCTTCTATTGCCATAACTTTATTGTCTTTAACCACTGTCCCCTGACTATAGTTATACTGACCTAGTCTATTTAAAGTTATTATAGCTTTATTAATGTCTTTATTATTTTCTTTATTTGGTTTCGTAATTGTGAAAATACCTTTTTTTAATGAAAGTTCTGGATTAAAAGAGAGTGAACTTATTGTTTTAATATTTTCCTTAGAGAGTATTTTGATTATTTCTTTTAATATTGCTGCATCTCCAAGTTTAGAGCTTTTAATTATTCTAGGCATATAATAAATACCTTTTAAATCTAATCTAAGCTTTGAAAAATTTGGTTTTTTGACGCTCCCAGCGAAAATAACTTTTTTACAGTCATTTTCTTTCAGAATATTGATTATTTTTCCAAATTGACCAATAGATGCTGTAAAACAATTTTTCTCTCTTTTAAAAATTCTATTTTTAGTAAGATCAATAATTAAATATTTTTTTTTCTTTTTTTTAATTTTCTTTAAAATTTCTTTGGGAAAAGATGTTTCACCAAATATTAATCCAATCATTATTCAGATAAAGGTGTACAAATAGGTCTTTTTTTATCTTTTTCTATAAATTTAGTTACCTCTTGTACTAATTCATTAGCTTTAAACTCACCATTAATTTTACTCAGGTTCTCCTGTAAATTGTTCGTTGAAAATATTTTTTTATAAGCTTGATCTAATTCTAAAATTTTTTTGTTATCATATTTCTTTCTTCTAAGACCTATTAAGTTAATACCTTTCAGGTAATTTCTGTTTCCAAACGATAGGCCAAATGGAATTACATCTTTTAAGACGCCTGTCATTCCTCCTATCATTGCTAATCTTCCAATTCTTGTAAATTGTTGAACAGCAGAATTTCCTCCTATTACAACAGAATCTTCTATAGTTACATGTCCTCCTAAAGGGACATTGTTTGCAATTACTACGTTATTACCAATCACACAGTCGTGAGCTACATGTGAGGAAATCATAAATAAACAATTATTACCTATTATTGTTTTACTACCACCACCAGAAGTGCCAGGATTTATGGTTACGTGCTCCCTTATTACGTTGTACTCACCTATTTCTAAACTGTTATTTTCACCCTTATACTTTAAATCTTGGGGTTGAGTTCCAATGCTTGCAAATGGAAATATTTTTGTATTCTTTCCAATTTTAGTATTTCCTTCTATGTGAACATTTGAAACTAGCTCAACCCCATCTTTTAATTCAACATTGGGACCAACATATGAAAAAGGTCCAATTTTTACATCTTTACCTATTTTAGCTTTGTTATCTATTACACTTGAATTGTGTATCATTTATTTCTTTCAACTATTGTTGCTGCCCATTCAGCATCAGCAACTTTTTTTCCATCTATTTTTGCAACACCTTTATATTTCCAAACTCTTCCGTGAGATCTAATTGCTTCAATGTCTAAATGAAGTTCACAATCAGGCATTACTGGACTTCTAAATCTAGCTTTGTCAACACTCATTAAATAAACTAATTTATTTTCATATTCTTTTTTGTCTATTCCATGTGCAGTCAATGCTGCTGCAGCTTGTCCAAAAGCTTCCACAATTAATACTCCTGGCATAACAGGCTGACCAGGAAAATGTCCGTCAAAGAAAAATTTACCTTTTTTAATATCTACTATTGCTGTTGCAGATTTAAGTGGAACTACATTAATCAATCTATCAATTAAAAGCATCGGTTCCCTATGAGGGAGAAGGCTTAAAATTTCTTCTTTTGATATTGTATTGGACATTTTATTTTTTTTTTATAAAGTCTTTTAAAGGCACAGCTGGATAACCCATAACAATTGCATTGTCTGGTATATCTTTAACTACTCCACTACCACCACCAATCCTAACATTATTTCCAATATTTAGGTGACCGGAGACTCCAGCTTGACCTCCTATTGAAACATTGTTTCCAATTGTAGTACTTCCTGCAAAACCTACTTGACCGGCAATCATACAATTTTTTCCAAGTTTAACATTATGTGCCATATGCACTTGATTATCTACAAAAGTATTCTCTCCAATAAAAGTATCTCCAATTGATCCTCTATCAATTGTACAGTTTGCACCTAATTCAACGTTATCTCGTAAAATAACTCTGCCTATATGAGGGAAGCGGAAATTTTTATCTTTCATAGGTATAAAGCCAAACCCCTTTACTCCAATTTTACAACCATCCTGTATCACAACATTATTTCCAATAATTGTATTTCGTAACGTTACATTTGAACCGATAAGACAATTATTTCCTATACTAACTTTTTTTTCAATAATAGTATTATGTCCAATGGAGGTCTTTGATCCTATTTTGACTTCTTTTCCAATTAAAATATTTTTACCAAATGTGACAGATTTATATTTAGGTGAGGTTCGAGATATCACGCTAGTTGAACTATCTAGGTAATCTAAATCTGCAGAGGGATAAAGCTTTTTTGTTGCTTTAGCAGTTGAAAAAAGAACATTTTTAACAAATACTTTAATACATTTTCTAGGTAAATATTCTCCTAAACTTTCTTTAGTTATGCAAGCAATAGCTCTAGTTTTTGAGGCTTGCTGGTTATATCGAGTAGAGTTAAAAAACGTTAAATCCTTACTGGATGCATTTTCCAATGTCTTTATATCAAAAATTTTTGTTTTATAATTATCTTTTGGTATATGATCAAATAAATCTTTTAAAAATAAAGGGCCCTTTGGCTCAAAAAAAATAATTTCAGACATTTAAACTTAATTTAATTTAATTGATTTTAATTCTTTATTTAACAATTCAATTATTTTACTTGTTAGATCAACTTTAGAATTAGCAAGAATTACATTTTTTTCATTTAAAATTATTGCAATATTATTATCATCCATATATTTTTGTAAGATAGGATTAAGAGCTTTTAAAAGTTCATTTCTTGCATTATTTTTCTTTTTAACAAAATCTCCCGAGGCTGTTCTTCTTCTCTTTTGAAAATCAGCATTTTTCTTCCTTAGAGCGCTAACCTTTTTTTTATAATCCTCAGAAGAAAGAGTTTTTTTTTGTGCAATAAGTTCAGTTTCTTGTTTTTTTAAAGCGTTTGACTCTCCTTTAAATTTTTTATCTTTACTTTCAAATTCTTTTAAAAGTTTGTTTTGTGCATCGCTTCCTGCTTTGCTTTCGTTTAAAACCTTTTTTAAATTAATAAAATATACATCGTTTGATATTGCTAAATTAAAGGGGGTTAATAATAGAAAAATAAGGAGTAATGCTTTGTATTTTTTCATATTTTTAAAAAGATGTTCCTATTTGAAATTTAAATGTCTGTGTTATATCTGAGTCAGCTTTTGAAATTGGTTGTGCTAAAATAAAATTAACTGGTCCAATCGGTGTATAAAGCTGAGTTGTTACGCCTACAGAAGATCTTATTTTGCTTGAACTTCCAGCGCTACTATCATAATCAACTGACCACAAATTACCAAAATCTACAAATGCGGCTACATCAGTTTGTGTTGCTTCTGGAAGTAGATTTGGTAACTGTGCCTCGAAATTTAAGGCACTTGCATAATTACCACCAACATAGTCACCTTGATCAACTGGACCAACTTTACCAGACTCAAAACCTCTCAATCTTCTTCCAGGTAAATTTAATCGTTTACTCAATCTAACGTCATCATCTAATGCAGTGATAGTCGCCCCGTAAAATTTCACTGCGCCAATAATATCATCATTAAATCCATAATATTTTGAAAAGGTAAACCTATTAAAGAGAGAGGGTTGATCAGAAAAAATTGGTAAACTTTGTGAAAAAGATATTATACTTCCGCTTGTTGGCATAAATGATCTGTCTCTTTTGTCCATTTCTAAACCATAATTAAAAGTAAAATCTGTAAATTCTCCTGCTTGTTTTTTTAATTCTTCTGATGCAGTACTATCAACTTTTAAATCATCAAAGGATAAATCAAGTCCTGGAGTTACATATAAATCTTCATATTGTTCAAATTTAGTTCCTATATTTAAATTTGTAATTGTGTTCTCATAACCTGATGATGCTATTTTATCATTGTTTGTACTTGTAATTCCGCCGTATACTAAATTTCCACTATAATTAAAATTAGGGTTTGACATAGTTACACCGCCCCTTAAAGACTCCTCTGATGCAGACAATGTTGCATCTACCATTAAACCTTTACCTAAATAATTGTTCTCTTGAACCGTAAAACTGAAACTTGTTCCCTCTGTCCCCACACCTGCACCAGCGGCTATTTCACCAGTGGGTTTCTCCTCAACCAAAATTTCAAGAATTTTTAAATCATTTTTCGAGCCATCTACAATTTTTTCCTCTACTTTTTTAAATATATTTCGTGCCTTCAACTCAGATATTGATTTATTCAATTTAAGTTTGCTATAAGGGTCTCCCTCATCCAATAAAAGTTCTGATCTTATAACAGAGTCACTAGTGACAGTATTGCCAAAAATGTTTACTCTTTCGATTTGAATTTTAGGTCCCTCAAATATTTTAAATTCAATATCAATATTATTCCCATCAACAGTTTCAATAACAGTTTGTTGAACAAATTGTAATTCATTTTGGTCAACTATATTATCAATTTTTTTTAAAATTTTTTGTATTTTAAACGGAGAATAGAAGTCACCAGCAAAAGAGGTAAATTCATCCTTTAATTCAGCAAATACAGATTTATCAAATACAGGATCGATATCGGTTGATAGTTTTTTTACCCTATATCTTTCACCGGCATTAATGCTGTACGTAAGTTCAATTTCTGTATTTTTATTTTTACTTTCGGCACTACTTGAAACAATCTCAACATTATAATAGCCTTTGCTTAAATAGAAGTTTTTTAAAAGTCTTTTATCTAGTTCAATTCTTTCAGTGTTTAAATAAATATTTCTTGAAATAAATTTCCAAAACTTTGCTTCTTCTGAAGCAATAACATCTCTTAGTCTTTTAAATTTAATTTTTTTATCTCCTATAAAATTAATTTTAGAAATTTTATATTTTTCCCCCTTATTGACTGTAAAAATTAAATTTAACCTTTTTTTATCTTGGCCAATAGATTGGCTTCTGGCTTCTACTTCAGCCGCGAAAAAACCTAAAGATTTATAAAATGACTTAACTAATTCAATATCCTTTTTAATGTCGCTTTCAACAAATGCGCTTTTTTCTTTTAGTGAAATTATATCTAAAATAGCTTTTTTGTATTTTTTTGCTTTTTCTCCGTCTATTATAATAGTATTAATAATAGGATTTTCTTCTACAGTAATTGTAAGTATGTTATTTGAAAAACTAGCAGAAATATTAGAGAAAAATTTTGTGTCATAAAGTTTTTTAATTATTTCATTAATATCGTCACTTGAATAATCTTTGTTTAATTCTATCTCTCCATAAACTTTTAAAGTTTCTGTTGAAATACGAGAATTACCTTTTACCTCTAATTTATTTAAAACTTCAGCTTGTCCATGGTTTAAAAGGATAAAATAAAAAAAAATAATATATAAAAATTTTTTCATGTAAATTTTCGTTTTATTAATTCAAGTGTTTTAGTTCTTGCCCATTTATCAATTTCATAAATTTCATCAATATTTGGTGCTCTTTTTATAGCATATTTTTTAAAATGTTTATGCCCCAAAACAGACTTAAGATAAAAAAATATTGCTTTAAAAGATATTTTTCCTTCAATAAATTTAGATACGAGTGTTTCATTACTGGCATTAAGTATAATAGGACCAGAATTATTGTTAGAAAACTTTTTCAATAATGTAACAATTGGAAATCTTTTTTTATCAACTTTTATAAATTTTAAATTTTCAAACTTTTTTAGTATATCTTTTTTTGGATAAATGAAGTTCTTTTTGTCAAAGTTGTTTTCAAAGATGGCATTTAAAATTGGAATTTTCATATCTGTTTCGTGGTAAAGAAATTTTGTTTGTCCGTTTTTAAAAAGAACAATTGCGTGTATCAATGATTGAGGATGAATAATTATTTGATATTTATCAATTTTAAATGGAAATAATCTGTAAGCTTCAATTGTCTCCAAAACTTTATTCATTAAATTTGAAGAGTCTATCGATATTTTTTTACCCATCTTCCATCTTGGATGTTTAATAGCATCGGACACCTTTATCGACTTAAAGGAATTTAATGATTTATTTAAAAAAGGACCGCCTGAAGCTGTTAAATAAATTTTTTCAATATCTTTATCTTTATAATTTTTGGTTAATTGATCAATTGAGAAATGTTCAGAGTCAACTGGAATTATTTTTGTTTTATGTAATTTTGATAAATTCTTAATTAAATGCCATCCACAAATAATACTTTCTTTGTTTGCCAATAAAATTTTTTTTGAACATTTAACAAATTTTATAGTGGGAGATAAGCCTGCTATACCAACAATAGAAGAAATTGTAATATCAAACCTTTTTTTTTTTAAATTTATATCAGAAAAATTGTTATATATTTTTATTTTTTTATATTTAAATCTCTTTTTAATTTTTTTAAAAACTAATTGATTGCTAATTATATAATATTGAGGTTTAAAAATTTTTATTTGTTTGCAAATCAATGAATAATTAGAATTAGCTGCTAATAAAACTATATTAAATTTATTTTTATTTTTTTTAAATATATTTAAAGAAGTAGTTCCAATTGATCCTGTTGAGCCTAAAATTGCTATCTTTTTTTTCATGGAAATAGTTTTAGATAATACAAAATATTTGCAACTATAATAGAAAGTATCAAACCATCTATTCTATCAAAAATCCCTCCATGACCGGGAAGTATTTTTCCAGTATCTTTAATTTTGTCTAATCTTTTAAAATAAGATACCATGAGATCCCCAACCTGAGCAGCTAAAGATAATATGATAGCAAAAATAAAATATTTAATTTTAAAAAAAAAATTTAAGTCAATTTGAAATAAAATTTTGCATATTAATGCAAGCAATAAAAGTGATAAAATAGAGAAAACAAAAGATCCAATTACTCCTGATAATGTTTTGTTTGGACTTATGTTTGTGAAACGTTTCCACTTGAAAATTTTTCCAAATATATAACCCCCAATATCTGAAGAAATAGTTAATATTATTACCCAAAGTAATAATATAAATGATGACGCCGTATCATTTCTTAAATGCAAAATAGAAAGTAAAGATACTACTAATACACTGTCTAAAAAAATTATAGAGGTTTTTCTTTTAAAGATAGAAAAAGCTTCAAAATTTGCCAAAATTAAAACCGCGTATAGAAAAGAAACTATGTAATTTCCTCCCTTTATTATAAAAAACATTGATATAGGAAATACTATTAAAGAAGTTAATATTCTTTTATTTAAATTAGTCATACTTTTCCAAAATTTCTTGTTACATTTTTAAAATGATTCAATATCTTAATAAAATCATTTACTTTAAAGTCAGGCCATAATTTATTAATAAAGTATATTTCAGAATAAGACAATTGCCATAGTAAAAAATTACTCAATCTTTTCTTACCACCAGTTCTTATTAAAAGATCTGGATCAGGGATGCCTTTTGTGTATAAATTTTTTTCAAAATCTTTAATCGTGAATTTAGTTTTGTTTTTTTTTATGTTTTTGAAGGCATTTATAATTTCATTTTTTGATCCATAATTTATTGCCAAGTTTACTCTTATATTATTACACTTTTTTGTTATTTTTTTACTATTAATTAAACATTTCTTAATTTTTTTTGGAAGTGTATTTATATTACCTAGAATATCAAGTTTAACACCGTTTTTCTTTAAATTGATAATTTCTTTGTTAAAATAATTTTCAATCAATTTAAAAAGAAATTTTATTTCTTTTTTCGGTCTTTTCCAATTTTCTGTAGAAAAAGTATAAAAAGTTAATATGGGTATCTTCTTTTTTATGGAGTATTTTACAATTTTTTGAATTACCTCTACTCCTTTTATATGTCCATAATTTCTTGATTTACCCCTTTTTCTCCCCCATCTACCATTTCCATCCATGATAATGGCAATATGGTTTACTCTGTTCATAAAGTTAGAATTTCTTTTTCCTTTTCAGTTGAAATCTTATCAATTTTTTTAATATTTTCGTCTGTATTTTTTTGTATTTGGACTTCATAGTCTTTACTCTCGTCTTCACTTATTTTTTTTTCTTTAAGAAGTTTTTTTATATTGTCGTTACTTTCTCTTCTAATATTTCTAATAGAAACTTTTCCCTTTTCGACTAGGTTTTTTAAAACCTTTGTGAGCTCTTTTCTTCTTTCTTCTGTTAGCTGAGGTATGTGAATTCTCAGGGTTTGACCATCAATTTGCGGATTAATTCCTAAATTTGATTTCTGTATTTCAGCATCAACCGCTTTAATATTATTTTTATCCCAAACCTGAATTGAAATAGTCCTTGGTTCAGGCACTGTAATAGTTGCAATTTGATTAATCGGCATTTTTTGTCCATAAACATCAATTCTTATTAAATCTAACATTGAAGGGTTTGCTCGACCCGTTCTCAATGTGCTTAGATCTTTTTGAAATGAAGCTATTGATTTATTCATTTTTTGTTGTAATTCTTTCAAGTCAAAATTTTCCATATTTAATCTATGCCCTCTCCTACTTTAAATCTTGCAAAATCTAGTACTTTAATTTCTTCTCCATTAGAATATTCTTTTACAACTTGATTAACCTTCTTTTTAGTATCCATTATCCATACTTGATTGAGTAATGTATTATCTGAAATAAATTTTTTAATTTTTCCTGAAGAAATTTTTTCAATCATCTCTGTTGTTTTTCCACTGTTTTTAAGTTCTTCTTTTATTATTTCTAATTCTTTATCTAAAAGGACTTTGTTGATACCGCTTTCATCAATAGCTAAGGGAGATTGTGCAGCTATATGCATTGCTAGTTTTGAGCCTAAATCCTTCAAATCTTTTTTTGAATTTTTGCTAAGTTGAACAATAGATACGACTTTTCCTACATTTTTTTCTAATGAATTATGAACGTAAGAAAAATTAAGTCCATTATTTTCAAAAAACTTAGCTCTTCGTAATGTAATTTTTTCTCCCATTTTTGATATAAGTGCAATTAAATTTTCGTCTACGGTCTTCTGATTTTTCATTTTACTAGATTTTAAGTTTTGAATATTTGATTTGTTTATAAAATTAAGTTCTGATATTTCTTTACAAAAATTTTTAAAGTCATTATTTTTAGCAACAAAATCAGTTTCACTGTTTATTTCAATAATAGACATGGAATTATCTTTCTCGTAAATTAAAGCTAAACCATCTGCCGCAACTCTACCCATCTTTTTTGAAGCTTTAGCAATTCCTTTTTTTCTTAAATATTCAATAGATTTTTCAATATCACCATTATTTTCGTCTATTGCAATTTTACAATCTTTGAAACCTACACCGGTGATCTCTCTCAACTTTTTAATATTTTCTAAGTTCGGTTTATCAGACATTATGATTTAATTTGCGATTAGTTCTTTTTTTTTAAATCTTTATTTTCAACTTTTTTTTCTACGATTGTTGGTTTGCCATTTGGGACATCATTTTTATCCTTCAAAATTTTAGTTTCGGCAGTTTTTTTAGATATATACTTTTTTGCGTCTACAATTGTATCTTTCAGAATTTCACAGTATAAATTTATTGATCTTCTAGCATCATCGTTACCTGGTATTGGATGATTTATACCAGTAGGATCAGAATTAGAGTCCAAAATTGCCACTATGGGAATATTTAATTTTATAGCTTCTTTAACAGCTATCGACTCAATATTTGTATCAATAATAAAAAGCATATTAGGAACTACTTTCATGTCTGCAATTCCACCTAATGATCTTTTTAATTTATCCTTTTCAGTAGTAAGTTTTAAAATTTCTTTTTTTGTAAATCCAATATCATCGTCTTGGGATAAATCTTTTTCTAATTTTTTTAATCTTCTAATTGAATTCTGTATGGTTTTCCAATTTGTAAGCATACCCCCAAGCCATCTATGATTTACATAAAATTGTTCTGTTTCGTTAGCCAGTTTTAAAACACTTTCCGATGCTTGTTTTTTAGTTGAAACAATAAGAATCTTTCCACCGCTTGATATACACTTGTGTACTTCTTGCATGGCCTCTTTTATTAAATTTACAGTTTTTGTGAGATCAATTATGTGAATTGAATTTTTTTCACCAAAAATAAACTTATTCATTTTTGGATTCCACCTAAGTGTTTTGTGTCCCAAGTGAACACCGGCTTCTAATAATTGTTTAATTGTTACTTCTGGTATATTCATAATTTTCCGGTTAATCCTCCACAGCTTTCCTTTCGGACCGGCGGGCTTTAACCCTTTGCTGTGTGCGTAATTATGAAATTTTTAATGTTTATTTTATAGAAAATCAAGAGCTTAAAAACTTATTTTTTCAATGTATTCTTTATCTTTAATGTGATTAAAAGTACCAGCATTGAACTTTCTTAAATTTTTTAGTTCAAATGTGTAAATTTTTGAGGTTTCCTTAATTTTGATCTGAATTTTCGTATCGCCGTCTTCTCTAAGTAATTTCTGAAGTTCATCTAATTTGGATTGATTTTTAATTTCAATCGTTACTTTATCATATTTTTTATTTGTAAAATCATTAAGGCTTACTAGTTTTCTTATGTTTATCCGCTTCGAAAAAGAGTCAGCACCAGCATTATCTTTTTGTAGTGTTAAAATAAATGAATTAGCAGTTTTAAGATTTTCTCTATTAGATACTAAGAGATCAGAAAACAAAAATAACTCAAACTCACTTTTTAAATCACTGAATTTAACTATTGCAAAAGGTGTTCCTTTAGAGCTTTTTTTCTCTTGAATAGACATTATTGTTCCTGCTACAAGTGCTGAGCTTTCTTTTCCACCCACAAATTTGTTGAAACTAATCACATTCATTTTTTCAAAATAATCTCTATAAGCATTCAAGGGATGATCTGACATATAAAATCCAATTGATTGAAACTCATTCATAAGCATTTCATTGTTAGTCCATTTTTTAGTTTTGCTTGCTTTAAAAAACAAATCATTTTCGCTACTACTATCTTCGAACAGATTATTTTGTTTACTTTGTTTTTCATCCCACAAGCTTTTATTTAATTGGATTATACTTGGTATTAAATTTAACAAGTTGCCTCTATTACTTTCTAAATCATCAAAAGCTCCTGCTTTTGTTAAACCTTCTAATTGAAGTTTATTAATATCTTTTGGGTTTGATCTTTTGATAAAATCATTAAGTGATTTAAATTTTCCATTTTTTTCCCTCTCTTTTACAAGATTAGAAACAGCTTCTCTACCAACACTTTTAATGCCTGATAAAGCATAATAAATTTTATTTTTTTCAGATTTAAAATCTGCAAAGCATAAATTTATATTTGGTCTAATAATTTTAATTTTTAGTCTTTTCAATTCCTCTACAAATTCTCTCAACTTGTCGGTATTTGATAATTCTGTAGACATCGTTGCAGCAATAAAATCCTCCTTATAATAATACTTTAAGTAAGCAGTTTGGTAAGCGATTAAAGCATAGGCGGCTGCATGACTTTTATTAAAACCGTATTCAGCAAATGGCATTATTTTTTTGAAAATAAAAGAGGCTATATCTTTACTAATATTATTATTAATTGCACCTTTTATAAACTTTTCCTCCTGTTTTTCTAATTCTTTTCTCTTCTTCTTTCCCATAGCTTTTCTTAAAATATCAGCCTCAGCTGCCGTAAATCCCGCAAGAGTCTGTGCGATTTGCATAACTTGTTCTTGATAAATTATTATTCCATAAGTTGGTTTAAGGATATTTTCTAAACTTTTGTGGATGTAATCAGGTTTTTTTATTCCATTCTTACAATCATTATAAATTGGAATGTTGTTCATTGGGCCAGGTCTATAAAGAGCTACGAGCGCAACAATATCTTCAAATTGATTTGGTTTCATTTGTTTTAAAGCTGATCTAACACCTGAGCTTTCAAGTTGAAACAAACCTGTTGTTTCGCCACTTGATAACATTTTATATATTCCTGTGTCATCAAGAGGTATTTTTGAAATATCTATTTCATTATTTTTACTTCTTATAATTTCAATAGTTTTATTAATTACTGTAAGTGTATTAAGCCCCAAAATATCAAACTTGACTAATCCGGAATTTTCCGAAGAGTGCATATCAAATTGAGTTGAAGGTAATAATAAATTTGAGCTACTATCTTTATAAAGCGGAACTTTTTCTGATAATTTTTCATCTGCAATTACTACACCAGCCGCATGTGTTGCTAAATTTCTATTTAATCCCTCTAACTTTAATGATAACTCAATTAATTTTTTAACCTTGGGGTTGCTTTTTTCCTCCTCAGCAATTCTTGGTTCTCTCGCGATTGACTCTTTTAATGTTAAGGGCCTAGAGGGATCAAAAGGTATCATCTTGCATAATTTATCCACGTGTCCATATGGTAAACCTAATACTCTTCCAATATCTCTTAATGCCATCCTGGCTTTGAGTTTTCCAAATGTAATTATGTGTGCAACTCCACCTTTATATTTAGATTTTAAATATTTAAAAACTAAGTCTCTTTTTTCTTCACAAAAATCTATATCAAAATCTGGCATAGATATTCTATCTGGATTTAAAAATCTTTCAAAAATAAGTCCAAATTCAATTGGGTCTAAATCAGTAATGTCTAAAGAATACGCTACTAGTGAACCGGCCCCAGATCCTCTACCAGGACCTACAGGAATATTATTTTTTTTGGCCCATTTTATGTAATCAGAAACAATTAAGAAATATCCTGAGTAGTTCATTTTATTTATAATTTCAATTTCATGGTTTAATCTTTCATAATAGATTTTTTCAATCTGCGCTTTGTCATAAGTGTTCTTTTTCTTCAAAATGAAGTTTTCAAGCCTATTTTTTAGTCCAGTTTTTGACAGTGATAGAAGTTCGTCATTTTCGCTTAAATTACTTGAAATTTTTATAGAGGGTAAATTTGGTTGTAATTTTTTTAACTTATAAGAAAATCTGAATGGAAAATTATAATTATTTTCAATAGCTTCTGGGATATCCTTATAAAGATTTTCTAATTCATCTGAATTTTTCATGAAATGTTGATCACTAAATTTTTTTCTATTTTTTTCATCTACATAGGTTTTTTGACCTATACATAGTAAAGCATCATGAGCCTCAAACATATCTTTACTTATATAAAAAATCTCTTGAGATGCTATTAAAGGAACTTTAAATTTTTTTGAGAGACTGAGAAGATTATTTTCTAAATTTTTTTCTCCAGGATCATTATGTCTTTGAATTTCAAAATAGAATCTATCGTTAAATGTTTTAATCATTTTTGAAATAAACTCTTGTACTTCTTTTGTGTTATTTTTTTTAATTAGATTGTTTAATAAAGAGTCTAATCCACCGCTAGTTACAATTATATCTTCTGAGTGTAAAAAAAGTTCATCCAAATTACAATGTGGTGGTAAATTTTCGTTTACATCAAGATAACTTTTTGACGACAATTTTGTTAAATTACTAAAACCTTTTTTAGTTTGAGCAAAAATTGGAATTTTGCCCATAACTTTATTAAAAATAAAATTAATTTGAGTACCAATGATTGGTTGGGTACCTGACTTGCTAATTTCTTCTGAAAATTCAAGAGCACCACACAAATTCAAACTATCGCTTAAACCAATAGCATGTATTTTTTTCTCCTTACAATATTTTCCTAAATCTGTTATTTTGATTGCGCCTTCGCAAATTGAATATTGGGTATGTATTTTAAAATGCGTGAATTTTTTTTTTTCATTTTCCATTTGATGTTTCTATAATACCATCCCTTATGCTTAAAGTATAATCAGCTTTTTTTGCAATTTCTCTATTATGGGTTGCAATTAAAACTATTTTATTTTTTTGTTTTAATTTTAAAAAATAAGATAAAACTTCAGAAGAATTTTTATTATCAAGATTACCGGTTGGTTCGTCTGCTAGAATAATTTTTGTATCTGAAATTAGCGACCTTGCTATTGCAACTCTTTGTTGTTCTCCTCCTGACAAATCAGATGGAAAATGGTTAAGTCTGTGACCTAGATTAACTTTTTTTAAGTAACTTTCTGCTTCTTTAATTGAACTATTGTAATTTTTATTTCTTATTATCAGAGGCATAGCAACATTTTCGACAGCGGTAAAATCCAAAAGTAAATTGTTGTTTTGGAAAATTATAGATATGTGATTTCTTATTAATTGGTTTCTTTTATTTTCTGTAATTTTTTGTGTTGTTTCACCTAATATAGTAATTTTTCCATCAGTGGGTTTATCTAATAAAGCAAGTAAATGAAGCAAAGTCGATTTTCCCGAACCCGATGGGCCTACAAGTGCTATAATCTTTCCTGTTTCAAGATTAAGATTAAGATTGTTTAAAACCTTTACTACTACTTTATTGTTTACAAAATTTTTTGATAATTTCTCAACCTTAATACAGTTTTTATTCATACTTTAATGCTTTTATTGGTTCAACTTTAGCCACTGCGAAAGATGGAAATATTGATGCTAAAGATGTAATTATGATCGAAAATATTGATATTGACAAAATAGATCTTACGTTTATTTCACTTGGCATCTCGTCTAAAAAATAAACATCTTCGGGAAAAATTTGTAAATTAAATACTGAAGATAAAAACTGTCGTATCTCCTCAATATAAATCGAAAATGTTACTCCTAATATGACTCCAGCAATAGTTGCTGTTAAACCAATAATGAATCCTGTTAAAAAAAATGATTTTATAATGGATTTTTTTGATAAACCTAATGCTTTTAAAATTGCTATCTCTTTAGTTTTATTTTTAATTAAAATTGTTAATCCAGAAATTATATTAAATGCTGCTACAATTATAATTAAAGTTAATATCAAAAACATTACATTTCTTTCAACTTTTAAAGCTGATAAAAAAGATTTATTTTGATCAGACCAAGAATTTACAAATAAACCTGGGTTTATTTCTTGTATTTCATTTTTATATATATCGGCATTTAAGGGATCTTTAAGATATATATCTAAATTTATGTCATCATTTGTTTTTTCAAAAAAAGATAAAGAGTCATTTAAATTAAAAAATATAATATTTTTATCATATTCATATAATCCACTACTAAACACTGAAATAATTTTGTAACTAGATTGTTTCGGTACTATACCAAATAGTGAAGGTGATGAAGTAGAGGACATTAAGTTTATTTTATCCCCAACAACAACTCCAAGTTCTATAGCAAGATGTTTTCCTATTATTATTTTACCGTTATTAAAATTCGAAATTTCTCCGTCAATTATATTTTTTTGAAACAAATCTAGTTCTTTAATTTGGTTTTTGTTTATTCCTCTAACTAAAACACCTTTGGCTGTGTTACTTGTAATTATTACACCTTCACCATTTACAGATTTAATTATTTTAGCTGTTTTGTACTTATTTTTAATATCTAAATAAAAATTTTCAGTGATACTATTGCTATAAGGTTTTATTGTAATATGAGGATTAAAACCCAAAATTTTTTCAGTGAGTTCTGTCCTAAATCCATTCATAACAGACATAACAATTATTAAAGTTGCAACCCCCAGCATAATGCCAAGAAATGAGAAAATTGAAATTACTTTTAAAAAACCTTCTTTTTTTTTAGGTTTTAGATTTCTTGTAGTTATTAATTTTTCTGCTGTGGTAAACAATTTATTTTTTTAATATGTTGATGATTTTATTAATTTCTAATACCTGTGGATCATTACCTACTTCTTTAAATTCAAATTGATCTTTTGTTGATTTTGATCCAACAATAATTTGATAAGGTACACCTAAAAGATCGTGTTTTTTAAATTTGTTTGAAATACTCTCCTCAACATCGTCAAGTAATACGTCAATCCCTTTTTCTTTAAGTAAACTATAAATTTTTCTTGATTTTTCTATATTAGAATTATCATTTTTATTTATTGCTGGTATAATTACAACATCGAATGGGGCAATGGCTTTTGGCCATTTCATTTTATCATTATTAAATTTTGCTTCTATTATGGCCGCAACTAATCTGGAGACACCAATACCATATGAACCCATTTTAACAAAAATTTTTTTTCCATCCTTGCCATCTACTGAGCAA
>CACFQM010000011.1 GCA_902568425.1 uncultured Pelagibacteraceae bacterium
CGACGATTATTTGTCCTTTTTGATGTTCTTCGAGTCTATTAATGCATCTTATTAATGTTGATTTTCCAGAACCTGAAGGTCCACAAACAACTATTTTTTGTTTTTCTTTAACGTCAAGATTTATATCTTTTAAAACTTGAAAGTCGCCGAACCATTTATTGACTTCTTTCATTTGTATAATTGTCTCTGACATTTTATCTTTCTGTTTTATATTTTAATTCCAAATATTGACTATATCTACTCATAGCATAACAAATTGCCCAGAATAATATAGAGGCAAATATATAGCCTTCCATGGCATATCCAAGCCATTTAGGATTTGTTTTTGCCATTTGAAGCATTCCAACAACTTCAGATAAACCAACTACAAAAATTAAAGGCGTATCTTTTACTAAAGCTAAAAATGTATTTGCAATTCCAGGAATTACTAATTTTAATGCTTGAGGCAAAATCACAAAAATTTGCATTTTCCAATAACCCATTCCTAAAGATTTAGCAGCATCATACTGACCTCTAGGTAATGCCTGTAATCCACCTCTAATAACTTCGGCAACATAAGCGGCTTCAAAAAGAATAATTGCAGCAATAACTCTAATAAGTTTATCGACAAAAGCATCTGAAGGTAGAAACATTGGAAACATTACTGAGGACATAAATAAAACAGTTATTAATGGTACACCTCTCCAAAATTCTATATAGCCAATTGAAATATATCTGATTACTGGTAATTCAGATCTTCTACCAAGCGCTAAAATCATGCCGAGTGGAAAACAAAAAATTAATCCAAAGAAAGATACTATAAATGTTAAAGACAAACCTCCCCATGCATTAGTTTCAACCCATTCTAAGCCAAATGATCCACCTGAAATTAAAAAATTAATAATTAAAAAAGCTATTATTGGATAAAGAATTGCATAATAAAAAGTAATGTAATTCTTTAATTTACCCCTCATAAAGTAACCTACAAATGCAAAACCTATTAGGAAGATAAAAGCTGTGTTGATTCTCCAATGAAAGTCATTGGGGTACATACCGTACATAAATCTTCTGAACCAAACTTTAATATATGTCCAACAAGCACCTTCTGTAGCCACACATGCCTCTTTGGTATCGCCTGATATAGTTGCTTCAAATATCATCCAGTTAGAAGCTGGTGGTATAATTAAAAGGGTAAGGAAAATAATTAAAAGTGTAAGTCCTGCATTAAATGTATTATTGTTTACACTTTGGTTGATTTTGTCAACTATTCTATTACCTGAATACTCAAGTCTTATCATTTGAAATCCAACTAAACCAATTATCAATGGTAAAAAGAAATTTAAAATACCGGGTAAGGAATTTGAAAAATTAATGTTAAAAAAGCTTCTTAAAATAACATCAAAAATACTTATAAAAATAAGGCCTGAGCCTATATATAAATAGGTTTGAAAATTAGCACTGCTTGGTTTTAATAAATTAATATTAATCATTTTATTTTTCTTTAATTGCTATTTTTTTGTTATACCAATTCATTAATAAAGATATTGCCAAGCTTAGAGTTAAATAAGTTAACATTGTAATTGATACTATCTCTATTGCCCTGCCTGTCTGCATTAATGCAGTTCCAGCAAAAACTAAAACTAGATCTGGATATGCTATAGCAGCTGCTAATGATGAATTTTTAGTCAAATTCAAATATTGATTAGTTGTTGGTGGAATAATTATTCTTAAAGCTTGAGGCATTATAACAAGTTTGAGTATTTGATTAGGTGTTAGACCCACTGAGGCTGCAGCTTCTTTTTGACCTTTGCTAACTCCCTGAACACCAGCTCTTACACATTCTGCAACGAACGTTGCAGTGTATAAAGATAGAGCTAGCACCAATGCTAGTAGTTCTGGTGGAACACTTAAACCTTCTGCATAAATAAAAGATGTTTTTGACAACTGTTTTAAAACTGGTAATGCAACTTCCAATTGAACCATTCCAGTTACAAATGTTATTGCAGGAAATGCTAACAGCAATCCGACTGAAATTAAAAGAACTGGAAGCTGTTGACCCTTTTCCTCTTGCAATTTTCGTGCGTAATTTCTTATAAACATAATGGAAATTATCGCTGCTAAAATTGAATAAATTAAAATATCAAAATTTTCCCATATTAAACGAGGAATGTAATAGCCTTTAACCGTTAAATAAGTAACACCAAAAAGAGGTTCTGTATTTTCGGGTAAAGGTAGCGCCCTTAAAGCAGCATAGTACCAGAAAAAAATTTGTAATAGTAAAGGGACATTTCTAAAAAATTCAACATACCAGGCAGCAGTGTTTCTAATTAAATAATTAGGCGATAACCTGGCTATACCAATAATGACACCAATTATTGTACAAAAGATAATACCTAATACTGAAACTAAAATTGTATTTAAAAGTCCTACTAAATAAGCTTTTGCGTAAGAATGTGAGCCATCATATTCAATTAATGAAAATTGAACATCAAATGACGATTCTTGATTTAAAAAACCATAACCAAAATCAATACCCCTCTCATCCATGTTTAATTGAGCGTTAATAGTAAAAAAACCAATTACAGCCACTACAAATAAGAGTGTTAATAGTTGAGGAATAATGCTTTTAATTTTATGATTCATCTTTCGTTATGTATAAAAAAAAGGGCCAGATAAATCTAGCCCTTTCTTTTTAATAGTATTAATTAGCAATTATCTTGCTGGTGGAACGTAAAGTATACCACCTTTAGTCCAAAGTTGATTTGGACCTCTGTCTGGTAAAATTCCAGTATCAGCTATATTTCGTTTGTAGCTTTCACCGTAGTTACCAACTTGCTTGATAATTCTTAAGCTCCAGTCGTTATCTAGACCAAATGCTGCTCCTAATTCACCTTCAGCTCCAACTAATCTTTTTACTGCTGGATTATCTGAAGATTTCATGCTGTCAGCATTAGCAGATGTTATACCGTACTCTTCTGCTTCGATCATAACGTTTAGTGACCATCTAACAATGTCTTCCCAAACAGCATCACCCTGTCTTACAACAGGTCCTAATGGCTCTTTAGAAATTGTTTCTGGTAACACTATATGATCATTTGGTTTGCTCAATTTAATTCTTTGAGCTGCTAAACCAGATTTATCTGTAGTGTACGTATCACATCTTCCTGCATCATATGCAGCTACGACTTCGTCAGCTTTTTCAAAAGTTACAGGTTCATATTTAATTCCTTTAGAATTAAAGAAGTCCCTCATATTAAGCTCTGTTGTTGTACCTAAGTTAGTACAAGCTGATACACCTGCTTTAAATTGATTTACAGATGTAATACCAGAACTTTTTCTAACCATGAAACCTTGACCATCATAGAAATTTACACCAACAAAAGTTAAACCAATGTCAGCATCTCTAGATAATGTCCAAGTAGTATTTCTTGATAAGACGTCTATCTCACCAGATGTTAGTGCTGTAAATCTTTCTTTTGCGCTTAATGGAAAAAATTTAACTTTTCCAGAATCGCCAAGTGTAGCAGCTGCAACAGCTCTACATAGATCTACGTCAACACCAGTCCAGTTTCCTGATGCATCAGCATTAGAAAATCCTGGAAGACCTTGAGATACACCACATCTTACAAAACCCATCTTCTGAGTTTTTTTAAGAGTTTTTGATTTCTTTGCAGCCATTGCTCCAGTTTCGAAACTTACTAGTAAAGCAACAGAGGTAAGCAAATACATCAAAGTTTTTAATGTTCTTAGCATTATTTATCCCCTTTTTTATTGTTAACAATAAATTACAAATGAATGTAATTTTAATCATTATGTTTGATTAAAATTGGTTCTTCAAGATGATAAAGTGGCGTCTAATAATGACACGATCATATTAGGGTTATTAAAAGTATACTTTATCTAGTTAAATTTAATATTAATTAGTCTAAATAGTGATTTAATCAATCTTTGAGTGTTGTGGCGCGCCCTGAAGGATTCGAACCTACGACCCTCGGTTTAGAAAACCGATGCTCTATCCAGCTGAGCTAAGGGCGCCCTAATTTAATTATATATACTTACTTAAAAACATACCAGGTGGTCAATAAAAATTGGAGTTTTAATTCCAAATTTTTCAGATTTCTCATGTTGATGAATATGATGAGAATGAACAAATACTGGGATTTTTTCATCACTACTCGTTTTTAATGTGTAAATAAAATTTGTGCCTCTAAATTTTCTATCAAGAACCTCTAATTTTAATTTACTTTGATCATCATGCCTTAAATCTTCTGGTTGTAATAATAGTTTAACATTAGACCCAACTGGAAAATTGTTTACTAGCTTTCCACGAATTTCTCCTAATATTGGATGACTTAAACTATGTACTGCACAGTCTGTTTCAACAACTTTAACATCAACAAAAACTCCCCTATTTAAAAATTTAGCAACTTCTAAAGAGTTAGGTTCATGATGGATATTATAAGGAATATCGTACTGTTTAAGGGTTTGATTTAATAATATTCCACATTTGTCACCCATAAAAAAAGCTTCGTGTGAATCATGTGTTACAATAATAGTTGTAATATTAAATTCTTTTAAAATATCTTTTATTTTTTTTTGTAGCTCCTCTTTTAAACTTGTATCGATATTGGCAAATGGTTCGTCTAACAAAAGCAAATCTGGTCTTGAAAGCAAGGATCTCGCTAATGAAACTCTTTGGGCTTCACCAGAGCTAATTTGATGAGGATATTTTTCTTGTATATCTTCAAGATGAAGAATTTTGATTAAGTCTTTATCTGAATAATTAAATTTTGAGCCATTTTTTCTTTTTGCACCAATATTAATATTTTCCAAAACATTGAAATGTGGAAATAGAGAATTATCTTGAAAACACATAGCGATATTTCTTTTTTCGGGTTCTAGATTAAAATTTTCAGAAGATATTGTTTTTCCTTTAAGATTAATCTCTCCAGATTTTAAATCTTGCAAACCTGCAATTGTTCTTAAAATGGTGGTCTTTCCAACTCCAGATGGTCCTAGCAAACATACGATTTCGCCTTTTTCTTTTATTGTTAGTGATACATTATCAATTTTATTTTTTTTACTTGCAACAAAAGTGGCGTTTTTAATTTCAAGAAAATTTGAACTCATTTGGATGTAATATAACTTTATTTTTCAGAAAGTATATATTTAGAAATAAATAATATAAATATACTTGCCCATATAATTAGACATAAAGATGGAAAAGCAGCTGCTTCTAATAAATCCTGCGCAGCATATGAGTACGCTTTTGTTGCGAACGTCTCAAAATTAAAAGGTCTCAATATTAAAGTGATTGGGAGTTCTTTAATAATTTCCAAAGCTATCAAAACACCAACAAGTAAGATATTGGTTCTTAAATAGGGTAAGTGAATAGTTGAGAATGTTTTTAGTTTTGAATATCCAAGAAGATATGCATTTTCATCGATTGAATTATTTATTTTAGAATAACCAGATTTAATTCCATTATAAGAGAGTGAAAAAAATCTTACGAAATACGCAATCATAAGACCAACTATAGATCCAATAAATACATTTTTAAAACTATCAAATCCAAAAATTGAACTTAGCAAGTCACTGAACCAAGAAATAAACGTTATAAATGCAACAGCTAAGATTATTCCAGGTAAAGCATAACCTGATACTGAGAAAGTAGATAAATAGCTAATTAGTTTATTTTTAGATACTCTATTTCCATAATTAGTCATAAATGAAAATGTAATCAAGAATAAACTAGATAAAAATACTAATAATAATGTGTTCATATTTAGTGACCAAAAATTAATATCTTGAAAATATTTTGGAAATTTTATTGTCCAATAAGTCATTTGGGAAACTGGAAAAACAAAACTGCAAAAAAATAAAATAGAGCAAAAAAACGTCGCAAAAAAAGATTTACCACCCACAAGCTCAATTTTAGGAATAGGCTTATTACCTTTTGAATTTTGATGATACTTTGCCCCTTTTCTTGATAAATTTTCAAGAACAAATAATAGAAGGATAAAAAATAACAAAACAAACGATAATTGATTTGCAGTTGTTAAATCATCAAAAGATATCCAGGCATTGTAAATTGCCGTGGTTAATGTCGAAATACTAAAAAAATCTACGGTACCAAAATCTGACAAGGTTTCCATGGCAACAAGGGATAACCCCACTACTATTGCAGGTCGTGCAGAGGGTAAAATAATTTTAAAAAAACTTTCATATGATGATAAACCTAAATTTTTTCCCACTTCTATAAGATTATGAGATTGAAATACAAAAGAAGCCCTTGTTAAGACATAAACATAACCAAACAAAGAAAAAGAAATTGAAAACATAGAGCCAATTAATCCATCAAATTTAGGTATATTTTTATTGTAATCTCCTTCTCCAAATAAAAAAGTTAATATACTAAATGCAGTCCCATAATTTTCAAAAAAAGCAACCAAAGAATAAGCATAAATGTAAGCTGGGACAGCAAAAGATAATATCAATGCCCATTTAAAAAAATTCACTCCAGGAAATTTATAAAAAGATACAAAATAAGCTGAAGTTACACCAAATATAAAAGTTAGTGTTAGTACACCTAATAAAATTAAAAATGAATTATTTAAATACTTTAAAAGAAAAGTATCTGTCAAAAGATCCAAATAATTTCCTGTTGTATCGAAAAAACTTAAAAAAACTGTAAATATAGGTATAGCAACCAGTAAAGGTACTAAAAACGCAAAAATAACCCAAAAATTTATCCTCTTAATCAATTCTCCTCCTAAATTTAGTCCCCGGAGGAGTCCAGGGACTAAATTATTCTATTATAAAATTACCAACCAGCTTCGTTCATTACTTTCAAAGCTTTTGCTTGGAGTTTTCCATAATTAGAAACTTTTGTTTTTAGATCTTGTTTAAAATCTAAACCAAATTGTGCAATTAATTTATTTGCCTTAACACCAGGTATCATTGGATACTCAAAGGTATTGTTAACAATATGTTGTTGAGCTTCAGGGGTTAGAAGAAACTCTAACAATTTAACTGCATTAGCTTTATTTGGCGCGTGTTTTAATATACCGCCACCACTAATGTTCATATGCGTACCTCTTCCGTCCTGATTTGGAAAGAATGGCATTACTTTTTTAGCTGCCGCTTGTTGTTCGGCACCTTTTTTTCCAGATAACATTAAAGCTAAGTAATAAGTATTTGCTACAGCCCAATCTGCTTCTCCAGCAGCTACAGCTAATATCTGTGCTCTGTCGTTACCAGTTGGTTTTCTAGCAAAGTTATTTACCATCCCTTTTGCCCAAGCTGCGGTATTCTTTTCACCATTATTTTTAATAAGTGACGCAACTAAAGACTGATTATAAATGTTGCTTGATTTTCTAATTACTACTCTACCTTTGTATTTTGGATCAGCTAAATCTTCATAACTCATATTCCATGATGGATTTACTGTTTTTGGATTATAATAGATTATCCTTGCTCTTTTTGCTATTCCAACCCAATAAGGTGATCTAAAATTAGCAGGTACAACTTTTTTTAGGGCTGCTGAACTTGCTCCTTTTTGAAACATTCCTTCAGCTTGAAAAGCTCCTAATCTTCCAGCATCAGCAGTTATATAAATATCTGCTTTACTGTCCTTCCCTTCTTCTTTTATTCTTTTTTGTAATGCTTTATCTTTTCCAGATACTACATTTACTTTTATTCCAGTTTTTGATGTAAATTTTTTATAAAGCTGAACATCAGAATCGTAATGTCTTGCACTAAAAACATTCACTTCATTTGCAAAAACTGAATTTGCAACTAGCAATGTTGAAAACAAACCAACAATAGCTAGCCCAATTATTCTAATTAACTTATTCATAGTTTTCTCCATTTGAGAACGATTATCACATATATGATAATGATTATCAATGGCAAAAACGTCGCATATCTGACTATTTTAGTAGGAATAGAGAATAATACTTTTGATTATCTAACCAAACTCGCTCCGTGGTCCAACCAGTATTTGAAACCAGTCTTGTAAAAGATTGAATAGTAAATTTATTTGAAATTTCGACTAAGATTCTCTCACTTTTTTTTAAAAAAAATCTTTTATTACCAATTTTAAAGTTTTGATTAACCTTACTCACTAAATAACCTTGAATGCATTTCAATTTAGTGTTGTAAAAACCATGATAATAAAAATCTTTAATATTTAGATTGGTTTTTTGTGTTCTATTTATAATATTTATTAAGTTTAAACTAAATTTAGCTGTATATCCTTTTTTGTCATTATAGGCTTTATCAAGCGTTGTTTTATTTTTAATAAGATCAACACCAATGAATAAATAGTTGTTTTTACTTATACTTTTTCTTAATTTTTTTAAAAATTTAATTTCCTCTTTGTTGTAGAAATTACCAATAGATGAACCTAGAAAAAAATATACTTTGGTTGTTTCTTTAAGATTTGGTATTTTAAATTGCTTAGAATAATCAATTTTTTTAGGTTTTATTTTAATTTTGGGGTATTGTTTTTTAAGTTTTTTTACTGACTTCCTTACATAATCTAATGATATATCGAGTGGGACATAATATTTTACATCCTTATTAATTAATAACTTTATCTTATCTATAGCTCCGCTTCCAAGTTCTACATACGATAGCTTACCATTAAATAATTTGGGTATTTCTTTAGAAATTTTTTTAAGTATCTCTTTTTTCTTTTCTTGTAGGATAATATTCTTTTTGTTTTGTGATTTTCTCAAAATATTTACTTCCCTGTAGGTCATAATGATACTTTGAAGGAATTCTTTTGTTTTTTTTAGATAAACCGGTAATAAGGTCTTTTTTGAATGTCATGTTGTTAAATTAAAGATTTAAAATTTGATCGATAATATTACCTAGTTTTAATATTATCTTGTGGAACGATTTTTTGAGTTATTCTGTCTAAAACTATTGCTAATATTACGATTCCTGTACCGCCAATTACAGCTGCACCAATATCTAATCTACCAAGGGCAACATAAACGGTTAAACCTAGACCACCAGCTCCAATTAAAGCCGCAATTACCACCATTGATAAAGCTAGCATTAATGTTTGGTTTACTCCTGCCATAATAGTTTTTAGTGCGAGAGGTAATTCAATTCTGTGTAAAATTTTAAATTTTGATAATCCTAAACTAGCACCTGCTTCTTTAAATCCTTTACCAACCTGTCTTATTCCTAGATTTGTTAGCCTGATTACTGGTGGTAACGCAAATATAATAGTTGCTACTACACCAGGTGTTAAACCAACTCCAAATAGCATTACAACTGGTATAAGGTAAACAAAACTAGGTATGGTTTGCATTATGTCGAGTATAGGTCTTAATATTATTTCGAATATTCTACTTCTGGACGCAGCAATACCTAATGGTATTCCAATAATCATACAAAAGATAACAGCAGTAAAAATCATAGCGAGAGTTGTCATGGTTTCTTTCCATAAATCAACTAAGTCTATAGCGATCAAACTAATTGCTGCAAAAAAAGCAAATTTTACTCCGTTTGTTTTCCATGCAAAAAAAATAAATATGAGAACGACAATTGGAAATGGTATCCAATTGAATAGAGTGTCTAATCCTTCGAGAGTAGCATCAATGGGTGCAGCTAGCTTCTTAAAGAGCGGCCGTTGTGTAAACAGCCACTCTTTAATATTTCTTTCAATCCATTCTGCTATTGGAATGTAGATTTCGTAGTCAGAAGGTGCAAGTTTTAAGTTCACTGAACTTATATTTGCAGCTTATTTAATCCAACTATTGAAAGTACTTTGGTTAGCTTTGATCCATTCAGCAGCATGCTTTTTAATTGCTCTTTCGCTTTTCTCGCCCGCATTCATTTTCATGTTTTGAGCAGCAATATCAGCTAGAGGAATTGACGCTTTTTTAAGCATCTTCTCTATATCTTTATTTGCTTTTAAGAAATCTGCGTTAGCAGCTGGTCTGATGTCATCAGCACCAAAACCCATATTAATTTTAGATTTTGTTGCATTATCTACGCTAACTTTTTTAGTAGCGCTGTAAGGAACTTCTATCCAAACAACGTCCTGTCCAAGTTTTAAAGCACCAACAGTCCAATTCGGAGTCCATGTATAAAATAATACTGGTTTTCCGTTTTTGTATTTAGCAACTACGTCAGCCATTGAAGCAGAGTAGTCAGCTTTAACTGGATTAATAAAATCACCTAAGCCTAGTTCAGCAAAGTGTTTTGTAATTTGCTTTTCACAACCCCAACCTGGAGGGCAAGCAACCATGTCTGCTTTACCATCGCCATTAGAGTCCCATGCTTTAGCGTTTGCTTTAATATCCATTACGCTTTTGATTCCATACTTGTCAGCTGATTTTTTATCAACTAGATAGCCTTGTAATCCGCCTTTTTTCATCACGTAACCAACGGTTTTAACTTTTCCTTTGGCTTCTTTGATGTAACCATCGTGAGTTCCAAACCATCCATTAACCCATAGGTCTAGATCTCCCGCAGCTGCAGCTACGTAAAATACTGAAGGTTTGATAGCTTTAGGTTCAGTTACTGTGTGTCCCATCGCTTCCAAAGCTTGTTTGTATATTTCAGCTTGGAAATAACCAGTATCCCAATTTGCTTTTGCCATTTTAACTTCCGCAGCATTAGCAGCGTTTGTGATAGTGATCGAAGTAAACAGAGCAACTATTAACTTAAATAGTCTCATTTTTCCCCCTTAATTATTAATTAATAATTGCGAAAAACTAGCATGTATAAAAAGTTAATGTAACCGGAACACAACTAAAAAGTGAATCTTATATGTAAGTAAAATAAGGGTTTTTTGAAGAAATTATTGTTTTAATTTACAATCTTTACATAAACCAAAAAATTCTAAATTATATTTCTTATATTTCATTCCAGAATTATCTTCAAAATTACTTAAATATTTTGAAAGTTTGGTATTTTTAATTTCTTTAACGTGCTCACAATTATTGCAAATCGAAAATGCTGTTGCTTTTGAAATTTCACAATCAGAATTTTTACAAGCAATAAAAGCATTTTTGCTTTCGATTTTATGTATTTTTCCTATTTCAATAAGCTTTTCTAAAGCTCTGTAAACCTGCAGGGGTGCCTTAATTCCTCTTTTTTGAACGTTATAAAGTATTGAATAAGCTTTAAGCGGTCCTTTTGCCTTCTCAATTATACTAAGAACAATTTGTTGGTTTTTAGAGAGTTGTTCTTGTTTCTGAGTCATAAATTATTTTAACACTTTCATTTTATTTTTTCAAATCTGAAACTTTTTTAAATTTTATTAATGATAATATAAACAATAACAATGTAGCAGTTATAATTGATGGTCCTGAAGCTGAATTAATTTTCAATGATGTGAATAAACCGGCTAGAACAGATATCAATCCAAATATTATTGAAAAAATAACCATCTGTTTGGGGTTATTAGAAACATTTCTTGCAGTTGCAGCAGGAATTATAAGCATACCGGTTATCAAAAGGAGTCCTACAATTTTAATTGAGATGGCAATAAGAGCTGCAGTTAAAATTGTAAAAATTGCATTAAATTTATCTGGCTTCATACCTTCAGCTTCTGATAATTCATAATTTACTGTTGATGCAAATAATGGCTTCCAGATTAATTTAAGAACAATTAGTATTAAACCTCCACCTAGCCAAATAACCAATAAATCATTTTGATTTACAGCTAAAATGTCTCCAAATAACAAGGCCATTACATCAAATCTAATTGAAGTTAAAAAACCTACAACCACAAGTCCCACGGCTAATGAAGAGTGAGCTAATAGACCTAATAAAGCATCATTTGGTAAATTTGTTTTCTTTTGTAATTGCAATAATAATATTGCTAAGACTGCAGAGATTACAAAAACTGAAAACGCGATATTAATTTCAAAAAATAACGCCATGGTAACACCTAATAATGCTGAATGAGCCAAAGTACCTGCAAAAAAAGATAATCTTCTCCAAACTACAAAGCATCCAAGTGGTCCTGTTACAAGTGAGATTCCTATACCCGCTATCAGTGCTCTAGTAAAAAAATCATCAAACATAATTATTTTTTTGGATCTATTGATCCATCTGCTGAGTGTGAATGATCGTGTTCGTGTTCATATAAAGATAATATATTTGAAGCCCTATCCCCAAATAACTCTTTATATTTCTCATCTTTAACTACAGAATGAGGTTTCCCTGAACAACATACATGTCCGTTTAAGCATAGAACAAAATCTGTTGCCGACATTACAACGTGAAGATCATGTGAAATTAAAAGAATTCCACAATTTAATTTTTCTGATATTTTTTTAATTAATTCATACAATGCAATTTCGCCTTTAAAATCAACACCTTGTACTGGTTCATCTAATACTAAAAGTTCAGGTTTTTTTGCAATAGCTCTTGCTATTAATACTCTTTGGAATTCACCACCGGATAAATTACCTAAGCTTTTATTTTTTAAATGAGCAACCCCTGTTAAATTTAAAGCAACGTTAATTTGATCATTTTTTAAATCTTCAGTTAAAGTCATAAAATCAATTACTCTTATGGGAAGCGTCCAATCAACTGAAACTTTTTGTGGTACATAACCTATTCTTTCAGTAAATCTTCTAACTCTTCCTTCTATTTTTTTGTAAATACCTAAGGCAATTTTTGCTGTGGTGGACTTACCTGATCCATTGGGGCCAATTAAAGTAACTATTTCACCTTGTTTTACCTCTAGCGAAACTTCTTTTATTAATGCTTTATCATTTAAGTAATAGCTCGCATTTTCTACTTTTAAGAGAATTTTTTTATTTTTGTTTTCCATAATAAAGCCCTTGATTAACGAAATGTAATATTATAACAAACGTTATATTATAACAAATTAAGGAGCAACATGAAAAGGTCACTATTTATTACATTATTTTTATCTATATTTTCTTTTAACACCATAGTATCTGCAGACGTTAAAGTAGTTACTTCAATTAAGCCAATACATTCATTAGCTACTTATGTAATGGATGGTATAGGAAAACCTGATGTAATAGTTGATGGTTATAATTCACCACACGGATTTAGTTTAAAACCTTCACATGCAAAAATGATTGAAAACGCCGATCTAATTATTTGGGTTGGTGAAGATTTAGAAGCTTTTCTAGAAAAGCCATTAGATTCAATTGCAAAAAAAGCAAGTAAAGTTGAGTTAATGGATTTGAAAGGAATTAAAAAATTAAAGTTTAGAGAAAAAAATATTTTTGAAGGCCACGATGATCACGGTCATAAAGAACATAGTGATAAAAAAGATAAGCACGATGACCATGGACATAAAAAAGATAAACATGACGATCATGGTCACAAAGAGCATAAAGAGCATGGACACAAAGAAGATAAACATGATGATCATGGTCACGAGGGACATGCTCATGGAGAACACGATCCGCATATTTGGTTAGACCCAATGAATGCCAAAGTGATTATTAAAGAAATTACTAATCAATTAGTTAAACTTGATTCAGCAAACAGCGCAAAATACAAAGCTAATTCTAGAGAAGCTATTTCTGATATAGACGCGTTAACAAAATCTATCAAAAAAGAGTTAAATAAAAATTCAAGAGTTGTAGTTTTTCATGATGCTTATCAATATTTTGAAAATAGATTTGGAATTAAAGTTCTTGGGGCGTTAACTGTTAATACGGATGTATTACCTGGTGCTGAACAATTAGCTGAAATTAGAGAAGTTATTGAACATGAAAAAGTTAATTGTATTTTTTCAGAACCACAGTTTAATCCATCAATTATAAAAACAATTGCAAAGGATACAAATATTAAAACTGGTGTGTTAGATCCTCTAGGTGCAACCATAGACAAAGGTAAAGGCATGTATTCAGAATTACTGAAAAATATGTCTTCATCTTTTAAGGGCTGCTAATTTTTGATCCTATTTTTATTTGAATCAAAGAAATAAACATTTTCTTTAGAGAATGATATTTGGGAATGGTCTTTATCAATATTACTTGAAGTTTTTATTCTAAACTCTTCTCCATCTACAGACGAGTATATAATCTTATCAAATCCAAGATTTTCTATAAGATCAATCTTAATTTTGGCTTTTATATCTTGAGAATTATCAGCCTTAATATGTTCAGGTCTAATTCCTAAATAAATATCATCATTGAATTTATAACCATTAAACTGAATTTCACTGTTAAAAATATTAATTGTATTTCCGTTTTTAATTTTTCCTTTATCAATTTTTAAAATATTCATTCTCGGGGACCCTATAAATTCTGCTACAAAAATGTTATTTGGATTATTGTATATTTCATCAGGTGATCCATATTGCTCCATTACTCCTTGGTTTAAAATAACAATCTTATCAGCTAAAGTCATGGCCTCTACTTGATCGTGTGTAACATAAATCATATTCGTACTAAGTTTTTTATGAAGTTTTGAAATTTCTACACGCATTTCTGATCTTAAAGCAGCATCAAGATTTGAAAGCGGTTCATCGAACAAAAACAATTTAGGGTTTCTCGTTATTGCACGTCCTATTGCCACTCTTTGTCGTTGTCCGCCTGAAAGTTGTCTTGGTTTTCTCTCAAGAAGATCTTCAATTTGAAGAGTTTTTGCTGCATCTTTTACCTTTTTATCTATTTCATTTTTATCAAGCTTTTCATTTTTCAATCCGAATGACATATTTTCGTAAACATTCATGTGCGGGTATAAAGCATATGATTGAAAAACCATTGCAATTCCTCTTTTTGATGGAATTAAATTATTAATTATTTTTTTATCTAAATGTATTTCACCTTCATCAACTGACTCTAAACCAGAAATCATTCTTAGGAGTGTCGACTTTCCACATCCTGACGGACCTACTAAAACAATAAATTCACCGTGATTTATTTTGATATTAAATTTGTCTATGACCTTGTTTGCACCAAAGGATTTTTCAATATTTTTTAATTCGATAGTAGCCATACAACTTCTGGTTTAACTTTAGATTTTAATTTTAATTTATACTTAAAAATTAAAGTAATAGAAAAATTCGATAGCATCTATAATTTTTTTAAAGGGTTTTCATTCTCGACAGATTTGGTAGGTTTTCACGTTTATATATAAAATTATTAGGGGGATAAATGAAAAGAGTAATAATTTATCTTTTTGCTTTAGTATTTCTGGCAAACTCGAGTTATGCCGGAATTACATTTTGGACGACTGAAGTACAGCCGGCTAGAATGGAAAAGCAGAAAGAAATGGCTAAAGCTTTTGAAGCCAAGTCAGGTATTAGCGTAGAAGTAATTCCTGTTGAAGAAAAAGATCTTGGAAAAAGAGCTACAGCTGCAGCAGCTGCAGGTGATCTACCTGATGTGATCTATCATACACTTCAGTACGTATTACCATGGGCAGAAGCTGGGATATTAGATGTTAATGCTAACAACGCAGTTGTTAAATCTTTGGGCAAAGATACTTTTGCTCCAGGTGCACTTAACATGGCAAAAAAAGGTGGAAAAATCGCTGCTGTACCAGTTGATGGCTGGACACAGATGGTTGTTTACAGAAAAGATTTATTCAAAGAATTTAATCTTCAACCACCAACAAATTATGAAAACATTTCTAAAGCTGTAAAAGCTTTATCTAATGCTGACAGATTTGGATTCGTAGCCGCTACTAAAACAGATGAAAACTTTATGAGCCAAGTACTAGAACATGTACTTTTAGCTAATGGAGTTAATTTTGTTAAAAAAGGTGGAACAAAAAAACAAGGTAAAGAACTTAAAAATGCTTTAATATTTTACAAAGAGCTTGCTAAAGCGAGCCCTCCAGGAGAATTATTCTGGAAGCAATCAAGAGCACTTTACTTTGCTGGCAAAACACCAATGATTATTTGGTCACCATTTATTATGGATGAATTAGCTGGTCTTAGAGACTCTGCTCCTCCAACAATAAATAGCGATCCAACATCGCCGGAACTTGCATCAAAAACTGGATTCATTACAAACTTTAGTGGGCCAGATAATAAAAAAGGTGCTGCTTGGGCTGATGTTAGATACTTTGGTATTACTGCTGATGCTGATACTGATGAAGCTAAAAAATTCATCGAATACTCGATGGATGAAGGTTACACAGCTACATTATCTATCGCACCAGAAGGTAAATTTCCTGTAAGAAGAGGAAATGCTAGTGATCCAGCTGCGTTTACAAAAGCTTGGAGTAAACTTCCAGTTGGTGTTGATAGAAAGAAACCTTTAACAGAACTTTATTCTGGTGATGTTATTAATAACATTGTTGCAGGTTTAGATACTGCTAACAGATGGGGTGTTAAAGAAGGTGAGCTTTCTAGAGCATCAAAAATCATCAATGCACAATTCTTAAATAGAATCACAAGAGAATTTATTGATGATCAAATTTCAGCAGATGAAGCAGTTGATAAAATCAACGCTGAATTAGCTAAATTTTAGTAAAAATATTTTTAAAAAGCGGGTAATATAATATTATCCGCTTTTTATATGAACGATACATTATCAAAAATAGAAAAAAGAACAGCTTACACGCTTTTATTACCAGCGGTATTTTTAGTATTCGCTATAGTGTTATTTCCAATTTTTGCAAATATTTGGATAAGTTTTAAAGACGTACAATTAAAAGATATTAGGATCCCTGAGCCAAGAGCGAAAAAAATAGTTAAAAGTATTCCTGAAGATAAAACTAAATTAAAAATAGTTTATAGACTAAGAAACAGTTCACTAATTGAAGATATTAATAATATTAAATTTTCAGATAATTTACCAAGAAACATTGAACCTGTTGATCTTGACTCAAGATGCGAATTTAAATCAAAAAAAATTAAATGCGATTTTGGAAACTGGGAAGCTAAATATAGGGAAAATTTTGAGATTATTATTCAAAATACTAATAATGATGTAATTGATAAAAATATTATTAAATCTCAAAAACCCAAACTTTCTGGTGATGCTGACAATATTTTATTAACTACCAAATTTACCTTAAAAAACTTCAAACAGGTTTTTAATGAAAATGAATTTTTAGATTTATTACTAACTACTTTTTATTTTACTTTTTTTGGAACAGTTGGTGCGATAATTTTTGGTATGTTTGCAGCACAATTAGTAAATCAAAAATTTTATGGTAGGACTTTTATGAGGAGTATTCTGCTGTTTCCATATGTCGGACCTGTTGTTGCGTTAGCATACACGTGGACTTTATTGTTAGATCCAAATAGTGGGACTTTAAATGCTTTATTAGTTAATTTTGGAATTATTGATAAACCGATAAATTTATTGGGTCAGAAGTATATGACACTAAATCTTTTAGGTTTTGATATTAAATTAAGGTTAGCACTAACTACAGTAATAATGTTTGAGATTTGGAGATATTTTCCCCTAGCATTCTTGTTTATTCTTGCGAGATTGCAGGCGGTACCCAAAGATTTGTATGAAGCTGCTGAGGTTGATGGCGCCGGTCCACTAAGAAAATTTATTAATATTACTCTGCCACAAATAACAGCGATTTTATCTATTTTATTTATGATTAGATTTATTTGGAATTTTAATAAATTTGAAGACATTTTTCTTTTAACCGGGGGTGCATCAGGAACAAGAACTTTGCCAATAAATGTTTACCAACAAGGTTTTGCTGTTTCTAACATAGGAATGGGGTCAGCGGTTTCAATTGTTATAGTTATGTTATTAATAATTTTTATGATTATTTATTTCAAATTAATTGGGAAGCGTGCAAATGAGATATAAACCATTATTAATTTATTTATTTATATCATCTATTTTTCTGACGTTAGTAGGTTCAATTTGGAAAATAATGGCAACTCTTCAAGGGCTTAAGTTAACAGAAATAAATTTTAATATAAATTTTCTTTTAGCCTTATTATTAAGTTTATCACTTGTTTTTATTGGTAAGAGAATTAATCATCTAATTAAAATACTGGTGCTACCATTAATATTTACTTTTATTTATATTGCTTTAAATGAAAGTGCTCCAATTTGGTATAATGTTGGAATTCTTTTAATAAGTTTATTTTTTACAAATAGAGTAAAGAATTATAACTTAAATTATCTTAAAGAAGATTTTGTATCTGAAAAAATCGTTTTTGACTTCTTGTCTTTATTTGCGATTGTATTTTTCGCTTTTATCATTTTGTTTCCATTTTATTTAATGTTCGTTACAAGTTTTAAATTACAAGCAGCATTATTATATAATCCTTTAGATTTAAGTATTGATTTTACCAAAAATATTTCAGACCAATTTAAATCTTACCTAGTGATTTTTAAAACATATGACTTTGGAAGATATATTTTAACAAGCTCTATAGTTTCAATAGGAACTGTAATTATTACTTTGATCTTTGCAATACCGGCAGCTTATGCAGTTGCTAGATTAAACTTTTTTGGTAAAACTTTTTTATCAACATCAATATTAATTATATACATGTTTCCTGCCATTGTTTTAGTAATACCTCTTTACACTGTCTTTAGTCAGTTAGGATTAAGAAATTCAATTGAAGGCCTTCTAATCGTCTATACAGCCACAACGTTGCCTGTCGCTATTTATATGCTTCAAGGATATTTCAAAAGTATACCAAAAGAAATTGAAGATGCTGGTCTAATGGATGGACAAAATTGGTTTGGAATAATAATTAAAATTATAATCCCTTTAAGTTTACCTGCAATTGCCTCGGTTGCTTTATATGTTTTTATGATTGCATGGAATGAATTTTTATTTTCTTTGATGTTTTTGGATAATCCTAAATCTTTTACATTATCGAGAGCTATTAATCATTTAACAGGTGATGCTGAAACACCTAGGCAATACTTAATGGCTGGCTCAGTTGTGGTAACTTTGCCTATTCTTTTAATTTTTGTTTATTTTGAAAAATATCTTGTAAGTGGATTAACCGCAGGAAGTGTTAAAGGTTAATGAAGGAAACAGTTGAAATTGCAAAAGAAGTTTTAAAAAATAATAGAAGATCTGGTTACACTCTACCTACAAACAATAAATTGTATCCTGCGCAGTGGAATTGGGACTCAGCTTTCATAGCCTTGGGGTACTCTTATTTTAATATAGATTATGCTATTAAAGAATTAGAAACACTTATTACGGGCCAATGGGATGATGGAATGATACCGCATATTCTTTTTCACGATAATGATGAAAGTTATTTTCCAAATCATAAAACATGGGAATGTGGTAATAAGATACCTTCTTCAGGTATTACACAACCACCAATAATTGCAACGATAGTTAAAAAAATTGTAGACAAAAATAAGTTAAACCAAGGGCAGATGAAAAGAATGGAAATAATTATTAAAAAATTAAAAAAATATTTAGACTGGTTTTTTAATTACAGAGATACTAATAAAATTGGTCTAGTTTCAATTATTCACCCATGGGAAAGCGGGCTTGATAACTCACCTATTTGGGATAGTCCATTGGATAAAGTGAAAATAGAAGAAAATTTAAAATATGAAAGAAGAGATCTAAACGTTTCTAAAAGTGAGAACCGACCTCTAAAAAAAGATTACGATGCTTATATAACTTTATTAAATCAATTTAAAAAAGATAAATATAATCCAAGTAAAATTGTAAATGAGTCGATGTTTAATGTGATTGATATTGGTTTTAATTCAATTGTAATAAGAGCTACAAAAGATCTGATTGAGGTAGGAAAAAGATTTAATTTAAATTTTAGTGATCTTGAAAATAAAATTGCTTTATCAGAAGAAAGTTTGATCAAATTTTATAAAGAGGAGGAACAAAGTTTTTTTTCTTACGACTTTAAGAACCACAATTTAATAAAAGTAGATGCTATTTCTAATTATTTCATACTATTTGCCGACCTTGGGAATAAAGAGATTAATAATAAAATTATAAGCAAACTTAAGAAATACAATTCACAGAGAGAATATTTTTTTACCACAGTAAACCCTAAAGATAAAACTTTCGAAGAAACAAGATATTGGAGAGGTCCTGTTTGGATAAATTCAAATTGGATAATTTATCAAGGTTTAATTAATAAAGATAAGAACTTCTCTGAATTATTAAAAAATAAGACTTTAGAATTGTTAGAAAATAAAAATTTTCATGAATACTACAATTTTAAAAATGGAGACTGTTTAGGAGCAAATAATTTTTCTTGGTCTGCAGCTCTATATTTAGATTTAAAATTTAATTAATTTTTCTAACAATAAAAACGTAAATTATAGAAGTTATAAACATCACTATAGCGTAAGTAGCTGTTGGTATTAAATATGCTATGTCGCTAAAGAGCTGACTTGTCACGAATACTGCTAAAGTTCCATTTTGAAGTCCACACTCAAGTGAAATAGATTTTCTTTGTGAAACTCCACTGGCAAGAAATTTTGCAACATAATAACCGATAAACATCATGACAATATTTAAAACTAAAGTAATTAATCCTGCTTGTTTAATATAACCCATAATATTCTCCCACTCTTCAACCCATATAGCGGCAAAAACAATTACAAATAAAAGAACTGAAATTCTTTCAATCAATTGAGATTTAGACATAACAAAGTTTGCTGCAAATTTTCTTATTAACATTCCAATAATTACTGGAAGAGTTACAACCAAAAACATTTTCATTGATATCCCTATCATAGAAATTTCTTTTGAAATTTCTGCAACTTCTAACAATTCTGCAGATTTAAATACAATAAATGGAACCGAAATAATGCTGATTAAACTTATAATTGCTGTTAAGGAAATTGAAAGAGCCACGTCTCCATTAGCAAATTTTGTAAGAACATTTGATGTTACACCACCAGGAGCAGCAGCAATAATCATTACACCAAGAGCAATCTCTAAAGGTAAATTAAAAATTTTAAGTAATAGAAAAGCAATAATTGGAAGTAGTATTAACTGACAAATTAATCCAACTAAAAAATCTTTTGGTTGTTTTACTACTCTTAAAAAATCTTGACCTGTTAAGCCTAATCCAAGAGCCAACATTATTAGTGCAAGCGCTATAGGAGCAATTTTTGTTACTACTTCCATTTATTAAATAAGTTTTGATATTTGTATTGATGTATCACACATACGATTTGAAAAACCCCATTCATTATCATACCAAGATAGTACTCTACTAAATTTATTTTTGACAACTTGAGTTTGGGTAACGTCAAATATTGAACTGTGTGCATCATGATTAAAATCTTTTGAAACTAGTGGCTGTTTATTAATTCCAAGAATACCTTTTAACTCACCATTAGCAGCTTTTGTCATAGCATCATTTATACTATCAGCAGTAACATCTTTTTTTGTAACTAATGTAAAATCAATTAAAGAGACGTTTGGAGTTGGGACTCTTATGGCTGTGCCATCAAGTTTTCCTTTAAGACTAGGTAAAACTAAACTCATTGCTTTTGCAGCTCCTGTTGATGTAGGTATCATTGCTCCCTCAGTAGATCTTGCTCTTCTTAAATCTTTATGAAGAGTATCTAATAATTTTTGGTCTCCTGTGTAACTATGAATAGTGGTCATATATCCATACTCAATACCAAAACTATTCTCCAAAACCATTGCAACAGGTGCTAAACAATTTGTTGTGCAAGATCCGTTGGAAATAACATTATGCTCTTTTTTTAAATCTTTACTATTTACTCCTTGCACAATTGTAAAATCTACATCTTTTCCGGGAGCTGATATAATAACTTTTTTTGCTCCAGCTTTTAAATGTTTACCTGCAGTTTCCTTATTCAAAAATAATCCTGTGCATTCTAAAACAATATCAGCACCGACTTTACCCCAGGGTAAATTCGCTGGATCTCTTTCAGCATAAACTTTTATATTTTGATTTAAAATTTTAAAACCGTCTTTTGATGTGCTCACATCATGTGGCAAAGTTCCGTGGGTACTATCATATTTTATTAAATGTGCATTGGTATCAATAGAACCAAGATCGTTAATACCAACAACTTGAATTTTATCTTTGTAATTTTCTAATAAAGCTCTGAGAATTAGCCTGCCTATTCTTCCAAAACCGTTAATTCCAATTTTTACCATTTATAGATTCACTTCGTATTCTTTAATCCGCTTTAATGATTTCATCAACAACTATTTTAGTAATTAGAATGTAAATTGGCTTGTTATAAAAAGTTAATAACAAATTTTTTATCCTTACAAATAGACTCTACAAGTGAATACATAATAGGAAAATCTTTTTTAGATAGGTCTTTTAAAATTTTTGGTCCTATTTCAAATGCTAATTCAGCACCTTCTACTGTATCGTTTGGCATAAACTTTTTCTTTGCCTCAGAATATGAATGTCCCTCACCTAAGTGTTGTCCCATTTTACGGTTTCTTCCACCCGCGATACTGACGTATAAATCCCCTAAGCCAGCTAATCCGTAAACCGTTTGCTCTGAACCACCAAATAGCTTAATGAATTTTCCCATCTCAATCACAGATTTTTGCATCAATATAGCTGCTGTGTTTAGATCTTTTGCAGAACCTATAACCATTGAATAAAAATTTTTAATTGCAGCACACATTTCAACACCAACAATATCGTCAGAATAATCCATAAAATAATAATTAGTTTTTACTAATTTGCCTATAGCCTCGGCTGAAGAAATATTTTTATTAGTGAAAACTACGCCAGTTTTATTTCTTTTAGATAAATCTTTAGCCAAACAAGGTCCTGCAACGGCTGAAACATTAGGATTTTTAAATAAATTTGTTAATATTTGAAGTTTGTCGTTTTTAATTGATAAACCTTTAGTAAGTAAAAGTAACGGTGTTTTTGTATTTGAGGAATTAAGTTCACTTGAAATCCAATTTATCCCCTTTGAATTTACACCTAAAACAACGACATCGTATTTTTTCTTAATTTCTTCACTAAGACTTTTAGAATTTAAAAATACAATTTTATCTGAAAGTTTACAATTAAGATTTTTGTGAAAACTGTCCTTATTTAAATTATCAATTTGATCGCTTTCTAATGGAGATCCAATAAGTGTGACGT
>CACFQM010000012.1 GCA_902568425.1 uncultured Pelagibacteraceae bacterium
TTTACCTATCATAAAAGATGAGGAAGAATGTGAAAACGCTTGTTGAATTACTTGCATTGCAATTAATCCGGGTGCCAAAAAAGTAATAAAAGGATAACCTAAAACATCTGTTCTTTCGTTACCTATCGCTAGTGCTAAAACTAAAAGGAACAATAAGGATGAAATTATTGGCGATAAAAGGGTTTGAATCCAAACAATAAGGAATCTTAAAACCTCTTTTTTGTAAAGTGTCCACAACCCAATCCAATTTACAAAGCCAAAAGTTACAGTATTTTTAAGTTTATATTTTTTACTAATTTCAACCATACGTAGTCTTATATCTTCAAAAAATAATTTTTCTGTGAAAAACTTTTTTTACAACCTAATTATTAATTAATTTATTTTAATACTACTAGATTATGTATTAGTTTAGTACTTAGAAACTATATTTAGTTTCTTCGAATATGAGTTGGACACAAGAAAAAGAAGAAAAATTAAGACAATTGTGGGAAAAAGGCCATACAGCAAGCCAAATAGCAGAGATTCTAGGTGATACTACAAGGAACGCTGTCATTGGAAAAGCTCACAGACTCAAACTTGCTGCTAGAGCTCCTAATAAAAAATCAGTAGCTCAGAAAAAAGAAGTTTCTAATGTTCAAAATAGAAACGATAAACAGATCAGTAGAAAATCTAGATTTAAATCAATTCTTTTAGATAAAAACTTTGAACCTGAGAATCCAAAAAAACTTGAAGAATTAGGTGATAATAATTGCAGATGGCCCATAGGTCATCCAGATCAAGAAGGCTTTTATTTCTGTGGTAGATCTCCAATTGAAGGATTTTCTTATTGTAAATTGCATGTGCTTTACGCATTCCAGCCTAAAAATCAAAAAGAGGAGCTCATCGATAAAGAAGATGATGTTCCAGAATTTATAGAAAAAAAAGTTAAAGCTTCTAAGTAATCCTTTAATAAAACCTTAACAATACTTTAATATAATAATCAGGAGAAAAAATATGAATAAAATAACTATAAAATATCTTAAATGGACAAGTACGTTTTTAACCTTATTTGGAATATTGGCATTCTATTTAGATTACTATCCTTACAGCATGATACCTCACGGACTTGGTATTATTGGATGGACAGTTGTAGGAACCATAACAAAGGATAAACCGTTACTTACAAACTTTGCATTGCAAATACCTATAATGTTTGCGGGTATAATAAAGTATTCGATATAGATTTATGAGGAATATTTTGTTTGTGTGCACAGGCAATTCAGCAAGAAGTATTCTTGCAGAAGCTTTGGTCAATAAAAATTATAGTTTAAAATTTAAAGCTTTTAGCGCAGGTAGCAATCCTACAGGGAAAATAAACCTTAATATAAAAAAATATTTAGAAAAAAAAAATTTCGATATATCAAATTATTCTTCAAAGAATTTTGACCAGTTTTTAAAAAATAAAATAAAAATTCATCAAGTTATAACAGTTTGTAACAATGCCCATAATGAGGTCTGTCCGGTCTGGCCTGAAAAAAAAGATATAATTCATTGGGATATTGAAGACCCAGTTGAAAAAATTAAATCTGCTACTTCTGATACAGAGATTGAAAAAGTAATTGATGAAACTTATGAAATATTATCTAATAAGATTAAAGAATGGGTCGCAAATGAAGAATAAAATATTTGTTGGTGAATTTATAGGAAGTTGTTTTTTAGTCATGATAATTGTTGGCTCAGGTTTAATGGCTGAAAACTTAAGTAATGACGTTGCTGTGATGTTAATTGCAAACACAATAGCAACAGGAGCAGGTTTATTTGTGCTTATTACAGTATTTGCTGATGTATCAGGAGCTCACTTTAATCCATTTGTAAGTATTGCCATGACAATAACGGGAAAATTAAAAAAGAAACTGCTACCCTACTATATCATTGCTCAATTGATTGGTTGCTTGATTGGTGTTGGTTTAGCCAATTTCTTTTTTGAACATGACATTTATGAATTATCTACTAAATCAAGAGATGGAATTTACATATTCACATCTGAAGTAATAGCAACATTAGGGCTTATAATAATAATTTTTGGCTCTATGAAGTCAGGAAAAATTGCTGTTGCTGCTAGTGTTGGTCTTTATATTACAGCTGGTTACTGGTTTACTTCGTCTACTTCTTTTGCAAATCCAGCTGTTGCGATTGCTAGAACTTTTACAGAATCGTTTACTGGTATTAGTTATTTAAACACTCCTTATTATATCTTAGCTGAACTTGTAGGAATGTTAATTGCTGTATTTATTGTTAAAAAGTTATTTTTAGTGAAAAATTGAAAAATACAAAACTTGCCAATCGGATAAGTTTAATTAAAAAATATTAAAAATTTGTAAACTACAGGTTGTATAAAATTAACTTTTAGATTTATGAATTCTGTGATTAAATTAATCATCTAATAATCTGGAGGTAAAAATGGGAAAAAAACTAAAAAAAAATGAGAAGAAAAAAACAAAAATTTTAAAAGCAATTGATAGACTGAAAAATAAAATTAAGGCCAAAGAAAAAAAATTGTCAAAAGTTAATATTAAAATTGCTGGTTTAGAAAAAAAGGTTGCAGAAAAAAAAGCAAAAAAGCTTGCTAAGAAAAATGCAGAGAAGTCTCCTGCATCTATAAATAATTAATATCAAAAAATTGTCTTTCTCCCTTCTCTTAAATAAGAGGGAGAAAGTAGTGAATTAACAAGATTTAACGGGGATAATGACGATTTAAACATCAAATCTTGTTAAGACTTCTTTTAAAGAAACTAAGTAACAAAATTTTTTAATTATTATTAAAGTTTTATGAATTTAAACATTATATCTTATAAAGAGATATATATTTGATTTATAATGAAATACGCTCGATAAATTTTACCGAGCGTATTTTGAGGGAAACGTAATAAATTAATTAAAATAAATATTAAGGAAGTCTCATAATTAATTAATAATATAGAAATGCTAAAAAAATATTTAAATTAAGTTAAAGATTTATTAATTTTCAAGAATAAATGATATTAGAGTCGACATTCATCTCTCTTGCCAGGTTTTTAAGTCTTTTAGTTACTTGTTTTGAGACTATATCACTATGATTGTTAGGTATTTTCAAAAAAATAGTCTTATTTCGTTTATAAATTTTAAATTCATCTAACAACAACGAAGACATGCTAGTAAGTGACTCTGCTAATCTTAAAGCAGATCCCACTTGCTTTGAGGATAAAATCTCGTTGTTATTTAATAAGGATAGAAACTCATAATCCGGGTTATATTTTAAGCCACAATGTCTCCAAAAACTTGCTGATGCAACTTTTACCCTATCTTTATGATTTAGTTTTAGTAATGGAGTATTTAATACTTCCATAAAAACTAACTCTGCTTTTTGAAAAGCGCCTAGGCCCCAATCCATTTTACTTAAGATACAAGCCAAAGTTAGTAATCTTCGATTAAAATATTCGTTGTCTTCAAATAATGGTGAAATAAAATTAAAATATTTCTCAAAACTCTTTCCATAGTCCCCTTTTTTAAATGATATACCATCAGTTTTTAATTTGAAAATTTCATCCTCGCTCACTCCTTGGTTTATAATTGTATTCATATGCCCCTCTCTCAGTCCACTGATTGAGCAAATAACTTTTGAGGGGCTTGCTGCTTCAATTATTTCGTTAAGTATTATAGAGCTAAAAGGTAAATAGGGGGTTCTAGATTTAGTAATATATTCCAGTGATTTCAAAGATGATTTATTAAATTTTGAAATCCTATTTAAGTAATTAACTGCTACATCTTTTGAGAGTTTGTATTGATGTAAAATATGTAATGGGTGTTTTTCTTTAAAGAGATGATATTTAAATAATGATCTCCAAGTCCCTCCTACCAAATAAATATTCTTAAATTTCTTTTTAAAAAGCCATTTTTCATCTCTTAAAAGTTTTCTAACATATTTTCCCAAACTTTTTTTTTTTATAATAGGATTATTTTTAAGTCTTAATACTCCAAGAGGTAAAGAGGTTGTTTCAATAATTTGATTTTTAGAAACCCTGGCAAGTTCTAAACTTCCACCTCCTAAATCCGCAACTAGTCCATCTACTTCATCAAATCCTATTATTACACCGTTTGCTGATGTTCTTGCTTCTTCCTCGCCAGATAATACTAGTGGTTTTTTATTAAATATTTTTTCAATTTCTCTTAAAAATTCACTTGCATCAGTAGCCTCTCTAAAAGCTGCTGTAGCAATAATTTCTAAATCTTGAACGTCTGAAATATCTAAAATTTCTTTAAATCTATTTAAAACTTTTAAAGAACTTTTAATTCCATCAGGATTTAATTTTTTAGATTTATCTAAATTTTTTCCAAGTTTGCAGACTGCTTTTTCATTAAAAACTGGAATTGGAGAAATTTTAAAATTGTCATATATGAGCATTCTTACTGAGTTTGATCCAAGATCTATTATGGCTTGTTTAGACTTTTTATTAGACTGAAATTTAAAAAGATTTTTAAATTCTGGTTTCATTTCACCAATCTTAAATTTTGAGGTTTAGCTTTTAAAAGTGACTTACCACGACCTGATAAACTTGAGTTTTCCATAAAATAGGTATGTGCTGAAAAGCCTTTTTCTTGTTCTTTATGATAGTTTCCTAAGCTATCTAAATACCATGTTTCTGATTTATCTTTAAAGTTGGCTAACATAATTTGATCTAAAATTTGCTCATGCACAGTATTGTTTTCTATCGGAATTATAATTTCAATTCTTCTATCTAAATTTCTAGGCATTAAATCTGCAGATGAAATATATACCTGATTCTCTCGAGAGGGCATAGAGCTACCATTTGCAAAACAATAAATTCTTGAGTGTTCTAAAAATCTGCCAATAAGGCTTTTTACTTTTATATTTTCAGATTGACCTTTAATTCCAGGTCTTAAGCAACACACTCCTCTTACTGATAAATTTATTTTTACTCCTGCGTTTGAAGCTTCATAAAATTTCTTAATAATTCCAGGGTCTACAAGAGAATTCATTTTTGCCCATATTTCTGCAGGTTTTCCTTTACTTGCATTTACAATTTCATTTTCAATTTTTTCTTCAAAAAAATTCCTGCTATTTAATGGAGACATAAAAATTTTATTCAATTTTTTTGGTTTTGCATAACCAGTTACATAATTGAAAAATTTTTCGACATCTTTGGCCAAGTCTTGATTAGAGCTAAACAGTGATAAGTCAGTATAAATTTTTGCGTTAATTGGATGATAGTTTCCTGTACCTAAGTGAACATAGCTTCGCGTTTTAGCTCCTTCTTTTCTTAAAACTAAACTTGCCTTTGCATGCGTTTTATATTTTGCGAATCCGTAAACAATTTGAACGCCAGCTTTCTCTAGTTTCCTAGATAATTCAATATTAGCTTCCTCATCAAATCGAGCTTTTATTTCTATTACGGCTGTAACAACTTTTCCGTTTTCTGCTGCTCTACTTAGTGCTTTTACGATAGGAGAGTCAGGTGTGGTTCTATACAAAGTTTGTTTGATACCGATAACTTTGGGATCTTTTGCTGCAGCTTCTAAAAATTGAATTACTACATCAAAAGTTTCAAAAGGGTGGTGTACAACAAAATCTTTACTTCTTATAGCTGAAAAAAATTTATCATCAAATTCCTTCAATCTTTCAACTTCTCTAGGATTAAACTTTTTAAATCTCAGCTTTGGATCTTTCTTTTTACAAATTTCATCTATATCTTGTATTCCAACCAATCCTTCAACCTCATAAATATGATCTTCATCCATTTTAAATTTTTTTGAAATAAAATTTAAAAGTTTTTTGTTTGAATTAGTGATTACTTCGAGTTTAACTACGTTTCCCCTTCTTCTTTTCTTAATTGCTTTTTCAAAATATCTCACAAGATCAGCAGCTTCATCATCTATTTCAATTTCGCTGTCTCTAATTATTTTAAACTGCAAACTTGCCTCGATATTATGGTCTGGAAATATTTCATTAGCAAATTTACAAATTACGTCATCAATTGTGACAAATTCATTTATTGTTTCAGAATTATTTAGCGATACAAATTTTGGAAGTGCTCTTGGTATAACTATAATTGCATTTAGTTCTCTTTTTTTTTTAATTCTTGTCATTCTTAATAAAATTGCTTGGCCTTTATTTGGTATAAAAGGAAAGGGATGTGATGGGTCAATGGCAGTAGGTGTTATTATAGGATAAATTGTTTCCTGAAAATATTCTCTTAGATACATAAGATCCTTCTTATTTAGTTCTGACATTTTTCGAATGAAAATTTTTTCTTTCGATAGCTCTTTTTTCAACTCTAGGAATGCTTCGTTTTGCTTCTTTAATAGATCTTTAGTTTTTAATACGACCCTATTCAATTGATCCTCTGCAGTTAATCCATCTGCGCTTAATTCGTCAAAACCATCTTTAATTTGATTAAAAAGTCCAGCGACTCTTACCATAAAAAATTCATCTAAATTTGTACCTGCGATTGATAAAAATTTTACTCTTTCAAATAGAGGATTTGTTTTATCTTTTGATTCTTCTAAAACACGATCATTAAACTGAAGCCAAGATAATTCTCTGTTTATGAGTTGATTGCTAATATTAGCGTTTTCTGAAAATGATGCTTTCGACATATTTAAATGTTAAATTAAAAATATGTTTAAATTATATGCGATGAGACATGCTAAATCTAGTTGGGATTTTCCAAATTTAGATGATCATGACAGGCCATTGAATAAAAGAGGGGTAAATTCAGCAAAATTAATTTGTGAATTTTTTATTAAAAAGAAATTAAAATTTGATTTAGTTTATTGCTCATCCTCTAAAAGGACAATGCAAACATTAAATATATTGTCAGAAAAAATAAGTTTTAAAAAAATTATTAAAAAAAAAGCACTTTATCATGCTAGTGAGGATGAAATTATTCATATCTTAAAACAAACAGGTGATAATTATAAAACTTTACTTTTAATTAATCATGAACCTTCAATGAGTGAACTAATAAATCGAATTTGTCTTAAAGAAAATTCTGATCAATTTGAAAATTTAAAAAGAAAATTTCCTACTGCAGCCGTTGCTGAAGTAAACTTTAATTTCAATGATTGGGAGAAGTTATCAAAAGTTAAAGGAAAATTAATATCATTTACAAAACCAAAAGATCTTCAACCATCTAAGGAATAACCGGCAGATCTTACTGTTCTGATAAGATCTTTCTTGCCATCAATATTTATTGCTTTTCTTAGTCTTCTTATATGAACATCTATAGTTCTGGACTCCACATAAATATCATCTCCCCATACGGAATTTAAAAGTTGCTCACGCGAATATACTCTTTTTGGATTTTTAATTAAAAAATCAATTAGTTTAAATTCTGTAGGACCAACTATAACTTGCTTATCTGCTCTATAAACTCTTCGTTGAACTCTATCTACTTTTAGATCCTCAAATACTACAACATCAGCAGCAACACTTGGTTTAGATCTCTTTAATAAAGCGTTAACTCTTGCAATAAGTTCTTTTTGGCTGAATGGCTTAGTTACGTAGTCATCAGCTCCTGTTTCAAATCCTTTTAGTTTGTCTTCTTCTTCACCTTTGGCTGTTAACATAATGATTGGGATATTTTTGTGAAGATTGCTTCTTTTCAAATTTTTACAGACTTCAACACCTGAAATATCCGGCAACATCCAATCTAATAAAATTAAATCAGGATTTTTCTCCTTTATATTTCTAATAGCTTCTTCTCCATTGACTGCATAATCAACTTTGTGACCCTCTTTTTCTAAATTGTATTTAAGCAAAGTTACGATGGGCATTTCATCTTCGACAATGAATAAATTTGCCCTCATTATCCTTTTGGTCGGTCTCCCTCTAAATAATCTCCTGTAATCAGAAAATAAACTTGCTCTGCAATATTAGTTGCATGATCTCCAATCCTCTCAATATTTTTAAGCATGAAAAGTAGTTGGGTTACTTTTTGTATATCTTTTTTATTTTTTTCTAAATGCTTTACTGCAGCTTCCATATTACTATTAGTCATTTGATCTATTTCTTCATCAGAATTCCAAACATTTTCTGCTGTATCTTTTGCTCTATGTAAATACGAGTTTAAAACTGCATTGACTTGTTTTGATGCTTTTAAACCAGCTATTTCGAAATTTTTAGTAATATCATTAGGTAAATCAGTTCCAATTTTAGTTAATCGTTTTGAGATGTTTTTTGCTAAATCACCAATTCTCTCTAAGTCTGAAGAAACTTTTAAGGCAACAACTGTTTCTCTTAAATCTATTGCCATAGGTTGCCTTAAGGCAATCAAATTTACAACTTGCTCTTCTATATTTATTTCATATTTATCAGTCAATTCGTCATCTTTGATAGATTTTTCTGCTAAACTAATGTCTTTTTTAACTAAAGATTGAATAGTGTTTTCAAGCTGTTTCTCAACTCCAGTTCCCATTTTCACTATTGTATCTTTTAATAACTGAAGTTGCTCTTCGTAAGATTTTACAATGTGCGGTTTTTCACTCATTAACCAAACCTTCCTGTAATATAATCCTGAGTTTGCTGATTATCAGGATTTTTAAATATTTTATCTGTTGGTCCAAATTCTATAAGTTTTCCCAAATGAAAGAAACCTGTTTTTTGAGATACCCTAGCTGCTTGTGACATTGAGTGGGTAACTATCACAATTGTGACCTCTTTTTTAAGATCATCTATAAGTTCTTCAATTTGAGCTGTTGCTATTGGGTCAAGCGCTGAACATGGTTCGTCCATAAGAATCACTTCTGGACTTACAGATATAGCTCTAGCAATACATAGTCGTTGCTGTTGACCTCCTGATAAACCAGTTCCGATTTCATCAAGTCTATCTTTAACTTCGTTCCACAAGGCAGCTTTTTTCAAACTTGTTTCAACTATTTGATCCATTTCTTCTTTGCTCTGTGCAATACCGTGAATAGTAGGACCATAAGCTACATTTTCATAAATTGTTTTAGGGAATGGATTGGGTTTTTGAAAAACCATACCAACCTTCTCCCTAAGTCTCACAACATCTAACTTTCTTGAATTCAGTTCTAGGTTGTCCATTTTAATACTGCCTTCAACTCTACAAATTTCTATGACGTCGTTCATCCTGTTCAAGCATCTTAAGAAAGTAGACTTTCCACACCCAGATGGTCCAATTAGAGCTGTAACTTCTTTTTCTGCAATATCTATAGAGACATCAAATAATGCCTGTTTGGATCCGTAATATACATTTACATTTTCCGCTTTGATTTTACTCATTTAACTCCATTTCTTTTCAAATTTGTGTCTAACGATTTGAGCTGCCAAGTTCATTAAAATTAAAAAAGCTAGAAGCACCATAATACATGCAGATACTTTTTCAACGAAACCCCTCTCAGCACTTTCTGACCATATATATATCTGAACTGGTAAACTTGCAGCAGGATCAACTGGCGTTCCAGGTATTGTGTTCACAAAAGCAACCATTCCTATTAAAATTAAAGGGGCTGTTTCTCCTAAAGCTTGAGCTAAGCCAATTATCGTTCCAGATAAGGTTCCGGGCATTGATAGTGGAACAGTATGATGCATGGTCGTTTGCATATTACTTGCACCCATCGCTAAAGCAGCTTCTCTTATACTTGGTGGTACAGCTTTTAATGATGCTCTTGCAGCAATAATTATTGTTGGTAGTGTCATAAGTGACAGAGTAATTCCTCCGACAAGTGGTGTCGACCTTGGTAAATTAAAAACTGCTAATAAAATACCCAGACCTAGCAAACCAAATACTATCGATGGAACGGCTGCCAAATTGTTAATGTTTACTTCTATAAAATCTGTAAATTTATTTTTTGGTGCAAATTCCTCGAGATAAATTGCTGCTAGCACTGCAATAGGAAATGAAAACGCTAAACATACTAATATACTAAAAACTGTTCCCATAAACGAGCTAGCTATACCTGCTAGTTCTGCCTCTCTTGAATCAGGGCTTGTAAAAAAACTAATGTTAAACTCTGATAAAATATCCCCTCTTTCATTAAGCATATCGTAAATCTGCAGCTGATAATCATTTACTCTTCTATTCTTTTCAGGGATATCTCTTGGATAATTTCCCTTATGAACTTGATCAACATCATCAGAAGCTGTTAATTTTATGGGTACTATTTTACCTAGAAAGTCTGGATTTTTTAAAAGTAGATCTTTTACTTCTGTCTCATATTTATACGAAACCATTTGAATCAATTGACGATCCTCTTCTTCAGGAAGTCCAGGATCTAATGAGGTCATAGCTTTGTAAGCAACATCATAATAGTCTGCATTTTCTAAATCATCTTTTGATGGGCTTTCTGCATCGATTAAAAGTAATTCTTTATCATAATGAACTTCTGTTACTATCCAAGTTTTTTGGAAAGCTGAGTAACCTTTTGAAAATATCTGAAACATAAAAACTGCTAAAAAGGTTAAAGCTAATCCTATAGCTATTTTGCCATACCATTGAAATCTTCTTTCAGCGTTATATCTTTTTTTTAATAAATTTTTCTTATAATTATTCATATTTTTCCCTATATCTTTTAACAACTGAAAGAGCGATTACATTTAAGAATAAAGTTACTATAAATAAAGATATTCCTAAGGCAAAAGCTGATTGAGTTTTTGGATCTCCGAATTGTTGGTCTCCAATTAAAATTACTACAATTTGCGCTGTAATGGTTGAAGTTGACTCAAGTGGATTCATTGTAAGATTAGCCGCTAGTCCTGAGGCCATTACAACAATCATTGTTTCTCCCACCGCTCTCGATACTGCTAAAAGTATCGAACCTACAATACCAGGTAAGGCTGCTGGAAAAATTACTTTTTTTACAGTCTCAGATTTTGTTGCGCCCATTGCGTAACTTCCATCTCTTAAATTTTGCGGTACTGCTGTTATAACGTCATCGCTTAAACTTGAAATAAAAGGAATTATCATTACTCCCATAACTGCTCCTGCAGCTAAAGCGCTCTCCGATGAAACTTCTAAACCCATAGCGTTACCTATTTCTTTAACAAAAGGACCGACGGTTAAAGCTGCAAAAAAACCGTATACCACTGTTGGAATACCAGCTAAAATCTCAATAATAGGTTTCGCATATTTTCTCACGCCTCTTCCGGCATACTCAGATAGATAAATCCCGCTTAACAAACCTATGGGGATGGCAACACACATTGCAATAAAAGCAATAAAAAAAGTTCCGGCAAATAAAGGTACAGCTCCGAAAGCATCCTTCATTAATTCAGGATCTGGCTGGCCATCTCTTACAAAAGTTTTAGCAGGATACCAATGAGTTCCGAATATAAAGTCAAAGATTTTTACTGCTTGAAAAAATCTAATCGCTTCGAATAAAAGTGAAAAAATTATTCCGATTGTAACTAAAACTGCGCCTAATGATGCAACAAATAATACCCATTTAAGAAAAATTTCTACTGGTTCTCTCATTCGATTATTTTTCTGAACAGATCTATATGCAAAACTCAGAGAGAAAATTAAAATTGCTAAAATAATTGCTACTTTAGCACTGTTGGCTATTCCTTTTAGTTGAATATACTTATTGGCAGACTCATCTAAAAAATTAGTAATATTTCCCGTGTAAGTTCCTACGGCTAATGCTTTAACTTTTGTGTAAATTAGCTGAAGCTCATTTTTAGTTAAATTTTGGTCGGTGTAATCTTGTAAAATAAATGTTTTAACGATTGATGGTTCAAAAACTGACCATAGGACAAAAATTATTAGTGCTGGTGCAGCACACCACGCAGCTAAATAATATCCATAAAATTTTGGTAATGCCGTAAGTCTTTGTGATGATTGAATAACTAAGGCTTTTTTTCTACCGAAATAATAACTCGTGAAAGCTAAGAGAATAATAAAAGTTACAAGTATTAAATTCATGTTGAGTTTTCAAAGATAAAAAAGGGGGTAAAATACCCCCTTTTTGTTGAATTGATACTACTACTTCTTAGCAGGCATGTTAACTAACTTTGTAGCGTTAGTTCTAGATGTTTTGTATAACTTGCTATCTAGAGGTACTAGCCCAATATCAGTTAAATAACCTTTTGTGCCCATAGCTTTTTTACTTGTGAACTCTTTTACGAATTCATGTAAGCCAGGTACAACGCCAACGTGAGCTTTTTTCACGTAGAAGAATAAAGGTCTTGCAACTGCGTAACTGTAATCTTGAATCGAAGATAGACTTGGTTGACCACCTTCAATGCTTGCAGCTTGCAATTTATCTTTTGCAGCTAAGAAATAACTGAAACCAAAGAAACCGAACATTTCTTTGTCCGCAGCTAATTTTTGGATAATTAGTGAGTCGTTTTCACCAACCTCAATTACCGCACCATCTTCTCTTAACGCTTTATATTTAGCGCCAGCTTTTTTAGAAGCATCATCGATACCTTTTTTCATTACTAATGAATTCCAAGCATCTCTTGTTCCTGATGTTCCTGGAGGTACCATAACTTTGATAGGGTAGTTTGGTAATGATGAGTCGATATCACTCCAATTTTTATATGGATTTGGTACTAACGCACCATCTTTAGCAACTTCTTTTGCTAATGCTGCCCATAAATGTTTTTTTGTAAAGTTTACTGGTTTAGCATCTTTAGAATACGCTAGGGTAATTCCATCGTTACCAACTGTAATCTCTACGATTTCTTCAACACCATTTTTTTGACATAGCGCATACTCTTTAGACTTCATGGCTCTAGATGCATTTGTTATGTCTGGGTGCTCTGTACCAACTCCGGCACAGAATAATTTAGCTCCACCACCTGTTCCTGTTGACTCGATTACTGGTGTTTTAAATTTACCAGACGAACCAAATCTTTCAGCAACGATTGTTGCATACGGGAATACAGTTGAAGAACCTACGATTTTAATCTGATCTCTAGCTTGAGCAGAAGTTACAACTAACATTGCAACTAATGAAGCTAAAGCGATTGATAGTTTTCTCATTGTTTATCCTTTCATTTATTAATTAATTAACAAACATAAGACTCATATAATTAAGAGGACTCTTAAATATTACAGATGTGTTACAAATTTATTAAAATGATAACTTTTTAGTTGAACTTTCTAGTTATCTCGATTTGCTCATAATCAGAGGATAAAGACCCTCCGCAACTAAAAGGTCTTACTTTACTTTTAACTGCGTAGGATTGAGTTGGCTTTAATGTAACTTCTAGTTGTACAAAGTTAACTAATTTTTGAGTAAAACCTTTATCATATCTCCAAGCATTCCATTGTGTTGGAGCGGTGAATACTTCACTTAAATAAGATGCAGCTTGTGAGTGAATCATATTGCTCTCATTTTGTCCTTTTAAAAGATTATTTTTAACTTTTTCAAAAATTTTTCTACATTTAATTGAGTCCACCATGTACGAGTTAGCATTTAAATGAGTGCTCATCGGTGCTGACACAATTAATTGAATTCCATCGTATCGTCTTGAAAATAAAGCTTCAGTATAAATTGTCGATACATTTTTACTATCTACTTCAAGTACTAAATCGTTTTTAGCTTGCTTAAGATCGTTTTTTAATCTTAAAAGTCCTAGATCAAAAACTGTAAGAGGTTGAGAACGCAAAGTTTTCTCAATTAAATTTACATCTGCTTTAACAGTTGTAAAAATTAAACTTAATAAAACCAGACTTATATAATTCATTAATCTAGTCATACTAAAACTTTAACTATTTTGCCGTCTATCTCAAGACAAAATTTAATAAAACTGTAATATTTGCTAAAATTTTGAAAAATGGACCTTTATTTCGGTGCCATTTTGAGCCTCGCTTTTTATTTCTAACTCACCTCTATGCTGATTAACAATGTGCTTCACGATCGCCATTCCAAGTCCAGTGCCACCAACTTTTTTACTTTTAGCGGCATCAACTCTAAAAAATCTTTCAGTAATTCTTGGAAGTTGTTCAGTTGGAATCCCAATACCATTATCTTTAATGGACACGGTATAAGAGTCTCCTATAACTTTTCCGTTACCTTGCTTACAATTAACCTCAATTTTTTTATTTTTTTCTGAATATTTTATACTGTTATCAATAATATTTGAAAAAACTTCAATTAATTTTTCATGATCGCCTTTAATAAAGAAATCATCTTTTATATTATTTTTAAATTCAAAAGATTTTAAATTTTTTTGATGGATATCTTCAACGTTACTTAAAATTTCTTTTAAATTTACTTTATCTTGAGGCTGTATATGTTCCTCTAACTCAATTCTACTTAATGAAAGTAAATCTTTAATTAAGCTTTCCATCCTATCAGCTTGCTCAAGCATTATCGGTATGAATTTTTTTTGAGCTTCTAAATCATCTTTCGCATGTCCGCTTATAGTTTCTAAAAATCCTTTAATAGAAACTAAAGGCGTTTTAAGTTCATGGCTAACGTTTGCTACAAAATCAGATTTGAATTTTTGCGCTTTTATAATATCAGTTAAATCTTTTAGAAATAAAACAACTGAGTCAGGATCATCGACATATGAGGTCGGTCCAGAGAATAGATGAACTTTAAAGAACTGAAATGAGGGAGAGGATAATTCTAAATCCATAGTAATTGTCTCTTTTTTTAAAAGTACTAAATCAATTTTTTGGAGTAAATCAGGAACTCTCAATAAAGTAGCCACGTGCTTATTTAAATTATTTTCTCCAAATTTTTTTTTTGCACTATTATTAAAAAATTTGATATTTTTAAATTTATCTACAATTAAAATTAGATCATCGATTTGATTTATAATCTTTACTTGCTCATTAGTTTTTTCAATATTTTCATTGGTGATGTCTTCTATCCCCTCTTCTTTATCACCTGATTTTAGTTTGTCTTTTTGTCTATTTATTTCTGATTTTGCGGCTATACCTGCTCCGATGCTTTTAAAAGATACGAATATAACAAATATAGCAAGACCTGCGCCTATTAATATAAAGAGTAAATCCATTAATTAATTATAGTTGAAGTAAGGTTAATTTAAAGGGGAGATATGTCCTAGTTTACTGCAGTGTTATTGATAAATATCTCTGCACATCTCTTCCAAGTAAATTGTTTAGCAAATTCTTTACAGTTGTCTCTATCTGCTTTTAAAGCTGTCAAAGCCGCTTTTTTTAAATCTTTATCAAGACAACCAATTGATTTTCCATTAGCTAATTTAAAAATATCCATTGTACCTGGGCAATCAGCGTAACCTGCTACGGGTGTTCCTGCCATCAAAGACTCTATACATACAATTCCAAATGTTTCCGTTTTTGATGGAAAAACAAAAACGTCAGATGATGCAAAATAAGAAGCTAATTCACCGTTCGTTTTTTGACCAACAAACTTAGCATCGGGATACTCTTTTGTGAGTTTTTTTAAATGGGGGCCTGTACCAACTAATATTTTTTTACCTGGTAAATCAAGGTCTAAAAAATCTTTAATATTTTTTTCCAATGCGATCCTTCCTACATAAACAAAAATTGGTTTGTTGTAATTTAATGTCATTTTCTTTGGTTCTCCTAAATGATCTGCCCCTCTTGTCCAAACAACCATTTTGTCATTAATTACCCCTATATCGCTTAATTCTTTTTTCATCGACTCTGTAGTGACTAATACCCTTTCAGCTTTATTGTGAAAGTTACTTAAAAATTTTTGGGATATTTTTTCGGGTATTATAGGGAGATATAATTTTAGATATTTATCAAATCTAGTGTGAAAACTTGTAGTAAATTTTATCTTATTTCTACCTAAATATCTTCTAGCTGATAGTCCTAAAGGTCCCTCTGTAGCAATATGTATTCTAAACTGTTCATTATTATTTTGTGCTTCGATCATTTCTTTTTTAATTAATTTGCCAACCTTCCATACATTTATGGCTAATTTGATTTCATTATATTTGGGCATTGGAACTGTGAAAAATTGAGTAGGTTTAATGTAGCTAACTTTGTGACCCATTTTTTTTAATTCAATTTCTAATCTTGAATAAGATCTGGTCACACCATTTAAAACATGTTCCGGACAAGCATCCGTAACAATTAATATTCTCATAAATGTTAAACTACCTCTTTAAGCTGAGTTCTGTAATTTACTACTTCTTGTCTAATTTCATCCCACTTAATAATTTCCATTTTTCCATCTAGATGCTCTACAAGAGCAGTGCAGTTCTCTACCCAATCACCACAATTTAAATAGTTCACTCCATCAAAATTTTGATTTGAAGCTTTATGAATATGTCCACAAATAATTCCGTCGACATTTTTCTTTTTACCGTAGCTTGATACAGTTTTTTCATAATCACCTATATATTTAACTGCATTCTTTACTTTATTTTTTAAAAATTTTGCAAGCGACCACTTCTCCTTGCCAAAAATGTTTCTAATAAAATTTACTAAATTATTTAATCTTAATAAGAAATTATAAGCGATGGCACCCACTTTAGATAACCAGGGTGCATATTTCATAACACCATCCCACTGGTCTCCATGAATTACCACATATTTTTTTTTATCAACTGTTTCATGTATACATTTGTTTATTAACTCAACATCACCAAAATTTATTGGAACAAACTTTCTAAAAATCTCATCGTGGTTTCCTGTAATATATTTTACTTTTGTACCGTGTCTTGCCTTTCTAAGAGTTTTTTGAATGACATCATTGTGTTCTTGTGGCCAAAAAAAACTTTTTTTGAGAGCCCAAATATCGAAGATGTCTCCCACCAAATAAAGATTTTCTGATCTTGTGTGTTTATAAAATTCTAAGAGTTTATTTGCTTGGCAACCAACTGTTCCTAGATGAACATCTGAGATGAATATACTTTTAAATGTAAGTATTTTTCCTTCGGCGCTAGATTTTATTTGTTTCATTTTATAAAACGAATCTCTTCTTTTAGTTGAATCATAAATATGTTACAGAAATGTTAAAAAATGATTAAAAAATTAAAATTTTCCATCATTTTTAATGCTAACGCAGCAGGTGGAAGAAAATTAAAGCTTATCAACAAAGTAATAGAGCTTCTTAAAATAGATCATTCGGTAGAGTTATTTAAAACCAGCTCTGAAAAAGATGCTGAAAAAGTTTTTAGTGAATTATCAAAAAATAACACAGATAGAGTCGTAATTGCAGGTGGTGATGGTTCAGTATGTTTTGGAATAAATCAGATCATAAATAAGTACAAAGACATTGATAAGCCTATTATCGGTTACATACCTGCAGGAACAGCAAATATACTTCAGATTGAAACACAAATAGAAAAAAAAGCTAAAGAAATTTATAAAGTACTTGTTTCAGAAAACACCAAAAAAATTAATCTTGCAAAAATTAATGATAAATATTTCTTTCTTATGGCTGGGATTGGTTTTGACTCAGAGATTGTGCATTCAATAGACTCTCAAATTAAAAAATATTTAGGTAAGATAATTTTTGCGCTTAAAGGTCTGCAACATTTTATATTTCTAAAAAATAAAAAGATGAAAGTTAATGTCGATGGAAAAATAATTAAAGCCGATTGGGTACTTGTAACAAATTCAAAATATTATGCAGGACCACACTCTATTACGAAAAAAACAAATATTTTTGATAATAAAGTTATTGCTTATATATTTGAAGATCTTTCAAGAATTAAAATTTTATATTACCTTTGGCTAATATTATCAAAAGGAGATTTAAGTAGAGCAAAAAGTATTATTACTAAAGAGCTTGATAAGTTAGAAATTGATAAACTTGAAAATAAAGTTCTCTCACAAATAGATGGTGAGGACTTTGGTTTTGAAGACAAATTAATAATTAGAAAAAGTGATAAATCTTTTAACTTGTTAGTACCCTAGACTTTTGCGAATTCTCCACCTGATCGGTAACGCCACAGCCACTTTTCCATTTCTTTTTCAATATCCGTCGGTTTGATATTTAAATCTTTTAAAGATAAGTGATCGCCAGATACTACATTATCTTTTTCAGAAAGTATTAGACATTGATCTTTTGTTATAATTGGATCAATCGGTAAAATACTTAAAAGCGAACTTTGAATTTTTGCTAAAGTCATCGGCACATCAGCAACTATTCTTTTTTTTCCAATTGTGCTTAAAATTAGTTTTATCATATCGCCAAAACTAATCACCCTTCCACCGCCTAGCTCATAAATTTTTCCTTCATTATTTTTTGTCTCTATAGCTTTTAAAATTGCTCTTGCTACATCATTTACGAAAATAGGCTCAAATTTATAATTTACATTCACTACGGGAATTATTGGCGAAAGGCTTAATTTTGCAAATAAATTTGTAAAATTATCTTCATTACCAATTACAACGCTTGGTCTTATAATAACTGTTTTATTAAAATTATTTAAAGCTTTTTCTTCACCTAAAAATTTAGATTGCTGGTATTTTGATTTAGAGTCTTTGCTAGCACCAATGGCAGAAACATGAATAAACTTTTTTACTTTTGATTGTGCGCAAAGTTTTGCGATGCTTTCAGGAATATCTCCGTGAATACTATTAAATTTTTGTTTTCTATTTTCAAATAATATTCCACAAAGATTAATAACTACATCTGAATTTTCTACGGCGTTTTTAATTTCTTCAAAATTATTTTGACCAAATTTTATAATTTCTATTGCCCCTGGAGGTGCTTGGGTCTTCAAATAAACCTTGGTAAATGGGTTACGAGTAGGAATAATGCATCTATAGTTCTTCTTGGTCAAATTTCTGACAAGATACCGGCCTATAAAACCCCCACCGCCTAGAATTGTTGCTATCGGGTAATTGTTCATGGTAATTAGAATGAGTATATGAAGATAAATAAATTTTCAAACGATTTGCCAAAGGAAATTGTCGCAAAAATTAAAGATAGTGTAGCTATAGATACTGAAGCAACTGGTTTGAAGATACCTGAGAGAGATAAGTTAAGCCTAATTCAACTATGTGACGCTTCTGGAAATGTTTATGTCATTCAACCTGATAGAAAAACTTATAAAGCACCAAATTTAGTATCAATCCTTGAAAATGATAAAATTTTAAAAATTGGACATTTTTTAAGGTTTGATAAAAATGCTTTAGAATTTTTTCTAAAATGCAAAATAAAGAATATTTTCGACACAAAAATAGCTAGCAAAGTTGTTAGAACTTATACTGATCAACACGGACTTAAAAATTTAGTTTATGAATTTTGTAACAAAAATTTAGACAAAAGAGCTGGAAGTAGCGATTGGAATAAAAATATAAATGAGCTAACAGATAAACAATTAGAATATGCAGCGAACGATGTAATCTATCTACATAAAATTAAAAATGAATTAGAAAAAATGTTGAAAAGGGAAAATAGAATGGATTTATATCAAAATTGTATAACATTTCTTGATACCAGAATCGCCTTGGATCAATCAGGATTTAAGTTTGATATATTCGAACATTAATGACTAAAGTAAATTACATAAGCGTAGCCAAAAAATCTGCTGCAATACAAATTAAAGAATTAAAAAAAATCAATAAAGTCTTCAATAAAAATTTTGTAAAAGCTGTAGATATAATTCATAAGGCAAAGGGTAAAGTTGTTTGCTCAGGTGTTGGTAAATCTGGATTAATAGCAAGAAAAGTTAGTGCTTCTCTTTCATCAGTTGGCATCAGTTCTTTTTTTCTTGATCCTAATTCAGCTATACACGGTGACCTGGGTCAGATTGATAAGAGAGATGTTCTAATTGTTTTTTCTTATTCTGGAAATACTTCAGAATTAACAACTCTTTTAAAATATTCTAATAGATTTGGAATTAAAGTTATAGGGGTTGCTTCAGGTGAAAAAAGTTTACTTATAAGAGCAAGCGATATTCCGATAATTCTTCCAAAAGTAAAAGAAGCAGACCCAATCGGAATGGTTCCAAGTTCAAGCACATCAATTACATTATTGTTTGGTGATAGTCTTATGTCAGCACTTCTTGCAAAACAAAAATTTACTAAAGAAAGATTTAAAATTTTTCATCCTGGAGGAAATATAGGTAAGACTTTATTGTTAGTGAAAGATATAATGTTGAAGGGTAATAAAATACCTCTGATTAA